>QIAR01000611.1 GCA_003225595.1 Acidobacteriota bacterium
TCACAAACTACGCAACGACGTGCTACCCATCCTGCAGAAACAACCCGGCTTCGTGGACCTGATTAGCTTGGTGCCAGAGGACGACCGCGAGCGTGTTCTCTCCATCAGTTTCTGGAACACGAAACAGGATGCGGAGCGCTATCACCACGCGAACTACGAAGACATCGTCGCCATGCTGAAACCATTAATCAAGAGTCAACCCAAGCTGGAAACCTTCAACATAGACATCTCGACGTCCCAGCGCATCGCTGCCAGCAAGGCGGCTTAAAACCACGAGCAAACAGACGGCCCCGGTAGCGGATGTCTTCGGCCCGCCGGGGCCGTTCTTCAGTCCTCAGCGGTTCCCCGTTTAGGGTTCTTCTCAGATTTTCCATTTCCACCTTACCAGAATGACCATGAGTGCGAAATCGAGGAGGCAGCCGTAACTTGTCCTTCGCGTTTAGAATGCTTTTGTGGCCCTCGAAGAGTACAAGCGTAAGCGCCGCTTCGAAGAGACGCCCGAGCCGCCTCCCAAGTTGGAGAAGAAATCCAGCCACCGCTTCGTGGTGCAGAAGCACCGCGCTACCCGCCTGCACTACGACTTCCGGCTCGAAATGGAAGGCGTGCTCAAGTCCTGGGCCGTACCCAAAGGCCCATCGCTCGACCCTGCCGACAAGCGCCTCGCCATGCAGGTTGAGGATCATCCGGTTTCCTACTTCGATTTTGAGGGCATTATTCCTGAAGGCAACTATGGTGCCGGCACGGTCATGGTCTGGGACTTAGGTACCTGGCAGCCTCTCTCTCCTGTTCCGGTGAACGGCAAGTATGTTCCAGGGACCGAAGCTGAAGCGTCTGCCATGCTAGCCAAAGGCGATCTCAAGTTCCGACTGAAGGGCAAGCGCCTCAAGGGAGACTTCGCGCTGGTGCGAATGCACTCACGCCGCCCGGGGAGTAAAGGAACGGAGTGGCTGCTCATCAAGAAACACGACGAGTACGAGGTACCGGGGTACGACATCGAGCAGTACGACACCTCTGTACTCACCAAGCGCACCATGGCGGAGATCGGCGGTGATGTGAGTTCCGCAGAATGGAAAAGCGATCGCCCCGCCAGCCGCGGCACGTTGAAAGCTCTATGGCTGGCCAAGGCAGTAGCCAAGCTCGATCAGAAACAGAGTACAAAAGCATCACCACAGAGGCCGCAGAGGAACACAGAGGGGAAAAACCGAGAAGAGCAAACGGCCAAGGCAGTGGCCAAGCTGGATCAGAAACAGAGAACAAGCGCATCGCCACAGAGGCCGCAGGGGAACACAGAGGAAAAAAAAACGAGAAAAGCAAAGCTGAGGGCGTCGTAGAATCTGTCTCTAAGTTACGGCAACGCCCAGCCACGAAGAAGAGTTCACCCGGACCCACCGCGGTATCGAAGCCCAAGCCTTTCTCTGTGTCCTCTGTGGTTAAGGATTTTAGAGGCGCGGTAGAAGCGCCTCTGCCTACGATCATCCGCCCCATGCTGGCCACGACAATAACTCAGCCTTTCGACGGACCAGATTGGCTCTTTGAAATCAAGTGGGACGGCTACCGCGCCGTCGCGTTCATCGACACCGGCAAGCTCCGCCTGGTCTCGCGCAATCAGAACGACCTCACGGGGCAGTATCCTGAGCTGCGCACCATGCCTCAGTTCGTAAATGCACAGCATGCTGTGCTCGATGGAGAAGTCGTCGCTCTCGACGAACAGGGACGCCCTTCTTTCAGCCTGATGCAGCAGCGCACAGGCTTTCGCCCGGGCGGACACCGAATCCCAGGTCGCGCCGGTCTCCCGGTGCTCTACTACGTTTTCGATCTGATCTATGTCGATGGATACGATCTGCACCGGGTGAATCTGGAAGAGCGCAAGCAGGCTCTTGCCCAGATCGTCACTTCAAGCGATGTCGTGCGTTACTCCGATCATTTCCCGGCCAACGGCAAGGCTCTCTTCGAGGTGGCACGGGACCGCGGGCTCGAAGGCATTGTCGCCAAGCGCCGCAGTAGCTGCTACGAAGAGCGCCGCAGCCGCGAGTGGCTGAAGATCAAAATCACGCAGCGCCTGGAATGCGTAATCGGCGGCTACACCGAACCTGAAGGCAGCCGCGAATACTTCGGCTCTATCGTGCTCGGGCTATACGACAAGCAAGGACGCCTCATCCATGTCGGCCAGGCCGGCAGCGGTTTCGATCAGAAGAGTTTGGGGGAGATGTGGAAGCAACTGAAAGAGCTGGAGACAAAACAAAGTCCGTTCTACGGCGGAGTCGACGCACTACGCAAAGTTCACTATGTTAAACCTGAGCTCGTCGCCGAGATCAAATTTTCAGAGTGGACGCACGAAACTCACGGAGGGGGTCCTAAGCTGCGAGCACCTGTGTTTCTAGGTTTGCGGCAGGACAAATCAGGAAGGGAATGCACCTTTGAAGAGGTGGTTTACACCTTAGTCGAAAACGGATAAATGCGAACTGCTATTTGATTTCCTTCATCGGCATAAGCGAGCCGTAATCACGCCCGGAGGATTCTACTGCTCGCGCGACGATGCCGGCAAATGCATCCCGATATTCGGGATACTTCGCCACCAGTGCCTTGGTCACCGCCATGTTGTCTTGAAAGGTCTGCGCGGTATTGGAAACGTCGGCTGACTGATATTTCACCACCAGCTCAAGGTCATTGCCCACGGCGAGCGGAAAAATGCTGGTTATTTTGTAAGTCTTACCGCCAGCAACAAGATCGACCGGGCCATTGATCGGCAGGTCTGATGGTTGCACGCTCTGCGCCTCATCGTAGAGCTTGTCCGTCGCCAGCGTGCTCATGAAGGGCACGGGCGCAAGCAGATCGCGGGCTTCCAGATAATATGCCCATGCGTTATGGACTTGTCCCTTGGTTTTGAACTCGCGGCCACGTTGGATAAACCAGTTGCCATCATGCCCAGCGACCTGCGCCGGCTTAGCATAGAAGCCGCCAAGCTTCCAGTCTGTGCCCTGCTGCTGCAACACAAACGACAGGGTGTACGCGCTCTTAGTGCTCGCAACATCCAAGATTACGATGCCGTAGT
>QIAR01000612.1 GCA_003225595.1 Acidobacteriota bacterium
GGTGCGGAAAGCATGTCCAGGTAATTGGAAGTAGTCGACGTTGCCATAGCCGCTCAGCGAACCAACCCACTCTCCGCTGAGGGGCAGTGCCGCCGGCGTACTAAAGCTCGCGGGTTCGCCCCAATCCTGCGGCGCGGTGGCGCTGCCCTGCATGAGAAGGTCCTGCTGCACGTCATCGCCCTTACTCGCTGTGACTGTGATCGGCTGCGCCGTGCCCGAAGGTGTTATCTGCAACGGCGCGTAAGGACCAACACCTTGCGACCAATTCCAGTCGATTGCTTCGACGCTGAGCTGGTATTGCGCGCCGCTGCTGCCGTCCGGGATTTCCAGGCCGGCGAAATCGAAGAAGCCCTCCACCGTGCCATCGTCAGAGCCGAAGCGGTCGAAGCGTTGCCCCAGAAGGTTGGTGTATCCGTTCACGGGATTCCCCGCATTCCCACGGAACAGGAAACCCGATGCCGATGACGCTGCATACCGCCTTGAAGGGATGCCGGTGGCAGGATCGATCCAGCGTGCCACCACGTTTACACCTTGCATGGGCTGTGCGGGTTGGCCAGACTATCCACGAAACGCACCGAGCCGTGGATACGCACCGTATTCTCCAAGAACAGTTGCTTTCCAGGAAAGTTTGGCTGGTTCTGCGCGGTGATCGGGTATAGCCGCGAAATTGCGGCGCGGTCATCCATCTTAAGCTGATCCGGGTTGGGATAACAGAGAGAAACCGGAACACAACTGATCAGGTCCGCGAAATGCATCAATGGGAAACCGTTGAAGTCGTCCGGAGCGGGCACCGGAGTAGGCGTGATCACATTCAGATTTAACTGTGACCAGTCCAGCCCTAACACACTCCCCAGCACGCGCACCAACCGGTATTTCACGTCGGGCAACTGATCGGAAGCCTGGGCGCACCTGCCGTTTATGATGACCAGTGCATGGGCAAGATGGCCGTTGGTACTGAAGTTGTCGAGCCCGCCGAAGACGGCGTTAGTGAAGCAGTAGAGTGGGTCGCTGGCACCCGCGCCTAGAAACGCATCGCTGACCTGGCCATCGAAGTCGTAGACCACTGCTACAGGCTTATCGACCGCGCTTGCTTGGATGTCGATCGGCAGGGTGATTGTGTGATCCGAGTTAGCCATGACGTTGGCGCCGCTGACGTTCTCACTGAGCTGACCGGCGCGCGTGGCGGAGATTGCCGCCGTCGAAACTGAAGTCCAGCGGCTGAAAGCGTCAGCCACAAAGGCGTCGGCATCCGGTCCGAGCAGAATCGGAGTCAAATCCCCTTGATCGGTGTAGTACTGGACGGAACCTTGTGCCCAGGTGAGCGGCGCACCTTTTACAGCCGGGTCGAAATAGCTCGCACCCGCAACATACTTCGGACCACCCGCGTGTGCCATTTGTATTAAAACAAATAAGAAGATGATTCCCAGCACCAGCAACACGAGTGCTGGCCAGAGAATCTTGGGTAATCCGCGGATGTTCTCGCCTAACGGTTTCGTAATTTGGATAGCCTTGGTGTCATGGCTGACGGCGCTGGGCGTTGCAGGCTCATCTTTTCGGCTGACGTGGAAATGAAAATGCTCCACCATGTCTCACTCCTCCGCAGCTCGATGAATCGCACGAGAAAATTCGCGATAGCTCACCCGGCTTTTGCCTGGTGGCTTTTCGGTCCCGGCATTATTGGGAGGGAGCTTCGGCGTTTCCGTTTTCAGTACGACGAGGTCGGCCTGATCCACATTGAAACGTCCCAGCGGGCCACCCACCGGACTGGTTAGCCCCAGCTTGCTCGGAGGATAGAGGAACAGCAGGACGTGTTCACCCACGCGGTATCGGTCTCCGGTACTCCACAGTCCAGCCCACTCGTGGATCGTCAGATTCTCTCCTGCGCGCGTGCCCCGAATAGCGTGGTCAACCCGGAAGCTGATCTGCACTGTTTCAATTTCGCTGAGCTTGCTGGCCGGAGTGTGCCGCACCGAGGTCACAATGCCAGCAAAGATGGTTCCGGCCGCCCGCGTAATTTTCCGGAGATCGGCCACGTATCGCGTCTGGTTGCGACGTTGCTCCTGGGCAGAGTTGTAGCTCTTTCGCGGAGCGAAATTGCGATGCTGCTCCTGGGCAGCAGCCGGGGAGACGTTTACAAGCATCACGGCGACGACGAGAAGACATGAGCAGGTGCAAGTAGACATACGACTCCCACAGAATTGTCGGTTGGACGCGCACTCGGAGGTACAGCCGGGGAACGTACGTAATCCTACGTGGCAGAGGTTGGTCGGGATGTGTCGGTCGTCACTAGGGCCTGTGATAAACATCGACTGAACTTGTTGAGCAACTCTGCAATGAGAAACCCTGCCGCACCCTCTTGCGCCGATAGATGCGGTCCCGTGAGCAACATCCAAACTCCAGCCCAAGAGGTTGCCCGCCCTACTTGACAGAATATAGTGATTTCACTATATTAATACCTACCCCATGACCGATGCACCGTCTTTAAAGCCGGTAACTTGGGTCGGAACGAGCCTCAAAGACTTACGAGAGTTCCCCGAAGCTGTACAGGACCACATGGGCTATGCGCTGTACGTTGCCCAGCGTGGTGGCAAGCATCAGGATGCGAAGGTGCTGAGCGGCCTTGGCGGAGCGGGAGTCGTAGAAATCATTAAGGAACATCGCGTTGACACATTCCGCACCGTGTACACGTTGAGGTATGCGGGCAGTGTATATGTCCTTCACGCCTTCCAGAAGAAATCAAAGACCGGGCGGGAAACACCGCGCCGTGACATCGAGTTAATCAAGCAGCGACTGCGCGAGGCCGAACAGATTGCCAGAGGGAGAAAGCTATGAGCCAC
>QIAR01000566.1 GCA_003225595.1 Acidobacteriota bacterium
TTTCGACAATTTCAACTGGTTCAAGAGATTCGGCGATCCCGATTTCACTTACGAGCAGGAGATGGCGCGGGTCTACGGCCTGCAGGTTCTGCGCATGGCCGATAGCGATGTTCTGCCGTACGACAATGAAGATTACGGAAAAGAAATTGCGGCCTATATCGACGCGGCGAAAAAGAAGGCAGAAGCCAAGTTCGGAAGCCGCGCCCTTAACTTTGCGGCGGCGGCCGAGGCGGCGCATCATTTTCAGGAGGCGGGCGCAAGAATTCACGAAAAGCAGAAGAAAGTGCCGGCGGATGCGGCCAGGCTCAACTTGACCTTACGCGAAACCGAGCGCGCGCTGCTCATTCCGGAAGGCCTGCCGAACCGGCCGTGGTATCGCCATGCGATATATGCTCCGGGACAGTACACCGGATATGCGGCGGTGGTGATTCCGGGCGTCAACGAAGCCATTGATAAGAACGATGCAGAGCGGACCGAGCAGCAGATCGCTGCATTGGCGGCTGCCTTGAATCGGGCGGCGAAGGTTCTGGAAAGCTATCGCTGACACATCGTGCAGGATTTCTCACTTCGGGAAAAGAGCAGACATTTGTTTTGCCGACTATGGATGCGATTGCAGTAAAATAAGGTGGACCTAGCGGCTTCTATTGGCCGCAGGAGGCGGCGCGGGTGGCCCGGAATTTTCCGCGCTGTTACTTTTGCGTGCCGAAATTCTCTTCACCATATTTTCGCCACTCTCGTCCCTTGAACCCTATGCCTCTGGCGCGAATCATCACACGTTCCACGGAAGAATCTCAGGAAGTTGCCGCCCAACTGCGTGCTCGCGGATTCGAGGTCGAGATGGCCCTTCCCGGAAACGTTCCTGCCAGGCCTGCGGACTTGGAACTGAGAGTGGAGGAGTGCGCGCCTGAGGAGGCGCTGAGGCGTGCCGGCGCGCTGTCAGGTAGCGAAGACCTCTGTGTCTATATTGCGCCCGGGGCAATTGCCGGTTTGCGACCCATTGCAGTGATTCCCTTCCTACCAGAACTGCTGCGGGAAAAAGCGCCAATAACCGATTCGGTGACCGCCTCAGCTCAGCCCGAGGCTTCTGAACCTGAACTCTCAGAAGTCAATATTTCGGAAGCTGACGCCAAAATTGCGCCTGCGACAGCCGATGTCCCTGAAGTTGTACTTACCGAAGCTGTTAGCAGCGAGATTCAATCCGCCGAATTGGTGCCAGAATTATCTGATGCGGTCATCGACCGGCTAGAAATTTTCGTGCCTGAGCTTTCCGAAGCCGGTGCTGAAATTGCGTCTGCCGAAGCTGATGGCGCTGAAATTGAAGCTGCTGAAGTGGTGCACGAAGGCTTTACGCAAATGGCTGATCCGTCCGTCGCCTCTACCCAGACAGAAGTTTTTGTGTCTGAACTACACGAATCTGAGTTCTCCGAACTTGTGCTTGCTGAAGCTGGGCCTGGAGAGGCTACCGCAGAAGATGGATCTGCGGAAGCTAGGCACGCACTCATTACGCAAAGTTCTGAGATCGAGGGCACGGCGACGACAGAGAAAATCGCAGGAGAAATTCCTGTTGCTTCTGAACCCATGAAGGCCGCGGTAGAGGAACTCGCACTCGAATTGCACGAACCTGAGCTCAGGGAGATTAGGAACGTCGCAGCCGAACCAGAGTTGCCCCGGGAAAAAATTGATGTGTCTGCCATTAAGGTTGAGGCCTCCCCGGAAGAAACTGCGGAAAAAGCAGCCGAGCGCGTCACCTCGGCGGTGCTGGCGGACGCCAGTGCGACCACCGCTTGTTCCAAGCACCACGTGCTCCGACGGAGCGAGAAACCAAAGAGCAGGCCTGATGTGTTTTTCTGGAAGCTCGCGACCGGTTTGGCTGCCTTGGCAGTCTTAGTTTTGTTGGCAGGAGGAATTATTCATCCCCGAACACCATTTTCTGCCGATATGGTGCGGCGTTCAGAAGAGCTCCAACAGCGCGTTCCATTTGCTCTGGGAAAGGCCAAGAACAGCGGAGCACACAGCGATTCCTCACAGGCAGCGGTCGCGACCAGACCGACCGTAAAGACCGTATTAGCAAGGTCTGTGTCGAGGTCATCCGCAGCAACCTCGATTTCTAGATCCGCAAAGTACTCCGCAAAAAAGCCCTTGCGGCACCACTCTGTCCCTCCCGGGGAAACCCGTGTCGTCAACGATGAAGTAGTGATCCGGCATTACAGGGAAAAGACCGCGCCACCTGCGGTGCCGACCCCGAAACAATCCGGGGTCAAGCGCTATTCCGATCTCGATTAGCAAGCCAATTTTCGTGTGAACTATCTTTGTTGCCTCTTCAGCGGGCAAATTGGTGTTCCGCGCTCTCGCTCTTAGCATAGACAGAATCTGAAGACTAAACTTTTCTGTACGCCGTAACTTTCATTGGTTCCTGGATTGCAGTACCTTAGTAGGAGTTACCCTTAACATTTCGCGCGCTTTGCGCGTTGGGAGATTTTGTGATGAGGCATTCCTTCGTTTACCGTCTCTTCCTGATTCTGGGACTGACAGTGTCCTTGTTGACTGGCTGTTCGCGCGACCCCAACGTGCGCAAGCAGAAGTATTTTGAAAGTGGACGGCGTTACTTCGAAAAAGAAAAGTACCGCGAAGCCGCTATCCAGTTCAGCAACGCGATCCAGGTGGACTCTCGTTTCGCCCAAGCTCACTATCAGTTGGCGCAGACCTATCTGAAGCTGCAGGAGTGGACTCGCGCGTATCAGGAACTGTCGCGCACGATTGAAATTGAACCCGAGAATTATCAGGCCCACATCGATCTCGCCAACTTGCTGATCGCAGGTCGCGACCTGAAGCAGGCCAAGGAGCACACTGATCTGCTGATCATCAGGCAGCCTGACAATCCCGAAGTTCACGTCGCGGTGGCCAATCTCGACGCCGCTGAGGAGAATCTTGGAGTCGCGCTTCAGGAGATGCAGAAGTCGGTGGCACTCGGTCCTGATCGCTGGCAAACCTATCTCAATCTCGCACTTCTACAGGTCCGGGCCAGTCAGTCTGACGCTGCCGAGGCTAATTTCAAGAAAGCGGTCACCTTGAACCCCAAAGCCATGAGCGCGCAACTCGCGCTCGGCGGCTACTATCAATCTCGCAATCGCCTCCCAGAGGCCGAACAGCAGTTCCGCCGTGCCGTCGAGGTTGACCCGAAGGATCCTGACCCTCGTGCCGCACTGGCCCGTTTGTATATGGGCGAGGGCAAAAAAGCGGAGACCGAGGACTTCCTGAAACAG
>QIAR01000567.1 GCA_003225595.1 Acidobacteriota bacterium
AGTCAGGTGACATCGCCGTGATCCAGAAGCGCAAGCCCACGAAACTGGATCCCAGCGAATATTCCCTGCTGACCATGATTCCGGTGGGGGTGCAGCCTAATAACGTCGCCGTGAAGTCGTTCCTGCGGGCCAAGTCTCCGGAAAAGTAATTGGTAAATCGAGCGTCGGCCTAGACTTTCGCCGGCGACGGAATACTCATATAAACAGAAATGTTAACGGGAGCACTCACCGTTCGGAAGCTCATCCGTCCAAAAGGACGTTCTCAGGATCTTCCAGCGCCGAGGGGGCGAAGAATGCGGGGCGCGTGGTGGTGGAAGCTGTGCTGGTTGGCTCTCGGGACGCCCGCCTGTTTGCTAGCCGCATCTCCGCCCAAATTCGGCGAGATCGTAATCCCTCGCGTAAGCAGTCCTCCAAGCTTGGAGGCATTCCTTGAAATGAAGCCGAGCAGTGCCTGGGAAGGAAAACTTGCCAAGGTTGATAAGTTCACGCAGCGGATTCCGCACGATGGCGAGCCTTCCACCCAACAGACTTACGCCTATCTGGGCTACGATGACAGGAACTTGTACGTCATCTTCGTCTGCTTTGACTCGGAACCAGATAAAATCCGCGCCAGGCTTTCTCGTCGCGAGGACATCTTCGACGACGACTCGGTCGAGATCATGCTCGACACATTCAACGATCATCGCCGCGCCTACGCATTCCTGGCGAACCCTCTCGGGGTTCAAGCCGATGCCCTCTGGACGGAAGGTCAAGATTTCGATTTCTCTTTTGATACCCTTTGGAAGTCGCAAGGAAAACTTACTGACCGCGGTTTCGTAGTGTGGATGGCCATCCCCTTCCGCAGTTTGCGGTTTTCTTCCAACGATCCGCAGACTTGGGGAATCCTGCTGAACCGCGGAATCCCTCGCGCCAATGAAGATACTTTCTGGCCGCAATATTCCAGTCGAATCGCTGGACGGCTGAACCAGGAAGGCAAAGCCTTCGGCTTGGAGAGAATTTCGCCGGGCCGCAATTTGCAGTTTATCCCTTACGGCATCTTCCGGTCGTACAAGGAATTGGACCTGCGGGACTCAAATAATCCGACTTATACCCAGCGCGCCGCCTTCGGGCAAGCCGGCCTGGACGCAAAGGCCGTCCTGAAAGATAAGTTCGTTCTGGATGCGGCCATCAACCCGGATTTCAGTCAGGTCGAGTCCGATGAGCCGCAGGTCACGGTGAATCAGCGCTTTGAGGTTTTCTTTCCCGAGAAGCGTCCGTTCTTCCTGGAAAATTCGAACTACTTCGTGACTCCCATCAACCTGGTCTTCACCCGGCGCATTCAGGACCCTAGACTGGGCGTGCGTTTGACCGGCAAGGATGGTCCATGGGCGTTGGGCATGCTGGTGGCGGACGATTCCGCTCCCGGACAGCAGGTGCCGCGGAACGATCCCCTGGCGGGCAAGCGCGCATTCTTTGCTATTGGCCGCATCAGCCGTGACCTTGGCAAGCAATCCACTCTAGGATTGATGTATACGGATCGCGAAATTGATGGCTATTTCAACCGCGTGGGCGGCATCGATGGCCGCTTCAACCTGAATCCCCACTGGATCGCGAGCTTTCAGGGCGTGGTTAGCTCCACATTTAATGTGGTGGATTCCAGGTTCAACACAACTGGCGGTTACCAGGCGGGGCCCGCGGCCGAAGTGATCGTACAGCGCCAGGGCATCAAGCTGAATTACTTTGCGGATTACACTGACCGTAGCGACGGCTTCCGCACATTATCGGGATTTGACCCGCAGCCTGACATTCACAACATTTACCAGCGGGTGCAATACACGTTCCGCCGGGAAGGCAAAAAGCTGATCTCGTGGGGACCGATGTTCGAAACGTACCAGATAGCTGATCACGAGGGGAACCATCTGAACTCGGGCTATATCCCTTCGCTCAGGGCGGAATTTCCAGGACAAACGTTCGTCGGTGTCTTCTATGCGAAAGAAATGGAGCTGCTGCGGCCGCGAGATTTCTCTGTTCTGACCAGTAATCAAAAGTACGTGCGCCACACCACCGAAGTTGCATTCGACACCAGTTACTACCGCCGAGTGTCATTGCATGTGGATTATCGCTGGGGCACACGCATCAATTACGATGCGCCGGCAAACGAAATTCCATTCCTCGCGGGCCGCACCAGCACTCAGGCGGTGCTGACCGTGAGACCGAACAGGTCGCTGCGCATCGACAACACTTACATCCTTTTCCGGTTGCACCACCGGCTCGGCGCGGTGGGCGCGATGAACAATCACATCATCCGCAGCAAGTGGAATTACCAGTTCACCCGTCAACTGTCGTTCCGGTTCATCGGACAGTACAACACGGTGCTTTCCAACCCGAGTTTCACGTCGTTGCAGACGCGCAAGAACTTTAACGCGGATTTTCTGATTACCTATCTCGTGCATCCCAGCACGGCGATATATGTGGGATACAACAGCAACCTGGAGAACGTATTGTCGCCGTTGGGTGCGGACGTGGACGGAAACCTGCTGCGCGGCCCCCGCCTGATTAATGACGGCAGGAATTTCTTTGTGAAGGCGTCGTATTTGTTTCGGTTTTAGGTCGAGTCTGCATCGGAAATCGGTCTTACCAGAAGCTGGGCGAGGCGGAGTGTTGCAAAAACAGGGCGCAAAATGGGGCGATTCTGGCCGTGCCGGTGCGGATGGAAGACCGCCGGGAGTGCTCCGATGAAAAATCGTTTCACAATGTCGCGAACAGGCGAGATGGACGTACAATGGTGCCGTTTTCGAGGTCAAAAAGGAAATTCCGGTTGAGGGGCGCGCCGCTTACGCGAGCGTTGGGCCGACGAATGCTCGAACAGTAGACCGAATTGTCTGAAAAGTGTGACTGAAAAGGAGGCATCAATGCAGAGATTGCTGCGGGCAACCGCTCTTGTGATGATCGTATTCGCGGCGGCAGCCGTGGAATTGGCTGCTCAAGGCGCCGACCCCCTTGTCGGCACGTGGGAACTCAACGTCGCCAAATCGAAATACACCCCTGGTCCTGCACCGAAAAGTGAGACGCGCACATATGTGGTTGCGGGCCAAGATATCAAGGCCAGTTCGAAAGGGGTGGATGGTACCGGGAAGCCAACAGCCGCATCGTGGACTATCAACTACGATGGCATAGATCGTCCAGAAACCGGGAATCCAAACGCGGATACGCTCTCGCTGAAAAGTGTCAATGCCTTCAGCGCGAAGTTTACGCAGAAGAGGGCCGGCAAGGTCGTCATTACCGGGACGCGAACCATCTCCCCCGACGGCAAAGTGATGACAATCACGTCCAAGGGGACCAACGCGCGCGGCCAGACTGTCAACGACGTGGAAGTCTTTGAGCAGCGCTAATGGCGGGTGCACGTCAAGCTGGAGGACAA
>QIAR01000568.1 GCA_003225595.1 Acidobacteriota bacterium
AAGAATTGATCGGCAACAGGTTCGCTGCTGCCCTGGCTCGTCAGCAAGGCCACGGGCGCCTGCCGCAGGCTGCCGACGAAAACCGACCCCTTCGAGCCCACGATCTCGGTGCGAACGTCGTAACCATAGATCGCCTGCACATAAGACTCGACGTTGCCAATCGCACCGTGGCAATATTCAAGTTCACTACGCTTGCCACCACATCGCCGTAATCCGCGACTTCGGGACGGATAGCAACGGTGGTGTAAGCCTGGACCTCAATTACTTCATCGCGCATTAGCCATGTAGCGCCGGCTACATTCAGCCCGGCAAAAACAGGTAGGTTCTGCACGTGCTCCGGAATGGTAAATGGACCTCCCTCCAAAACAAGAATGCGGTGACTGCGGGTCGTGTCCTGGGAAAAGAAATGTTGGGCGCAGACAGCGCCGAAGGATCCTCCGCCGACGATAATCACGTCGAACATGCGTGCGTCCGGCTGTTCGAAGAATTTGTGCTGGCTAGGGCTTCGTCTAGTCCGTTGCAGATGTAACGTCCAAGAACGTCTTTGCTGAGGGCGCCTAGCTCGGCCTTGGCTGGGATGGGCATAGAGTCTCTCCTTTCGTTTGAGTAAGTGTACGAAGGTTGGCTGCCGAGTCCATGTCAGCTGCTCAGGCAGAGCGGGGTGTAGCTTTCGACTCACGATGCCGATTTCAGCGGAGGATGGCGCAGCTGTTTGTCGTACCGGAGGTCAGGAGCGAGAGAGTGCTCCTGGTCGTAGGAGGTTAGCGATAAACACCAGGCAAAACTGCACTGCCATCGATAGCATGTTCTGCCACGATTACGAATCAGACATACTCTAGCACCATCTATGGCTTTCGCAAGCGGGAAACTAATCCGCACCTGATTTCAGAAACAGAACGTTCACAACTCTGCTTTCACGGCTTTCATCTCCTCGGGAGGCCTTAACCGACGAAACGATCTATAAAGAAGGAGGTCGTACGCCACCTTCGCTCCGCCGCCAACCAACAGGGGGGCGGAGAAGGAGAGGGCTTGCATCAGGGACCCCGCGGCTCCTGAGCCGACAGCCCAGAAGACGTTGCGGGCGAGATTTGTGATTCCGCTTGCAAAGATGCGCTCGCTCGGTTTTACGACGGCCGCCACGTACGATTGACGCGTGGGCACATCCATCTCGACTAGAGCTTCCCGGGAAAGGAAGAACAGAACTGCCCACTTGAATGAAGGGGCAAAAGGCACCGCCATCAGGAAGAGACTGGATGGAAGATGAGTGAACACCATCGTGTTCACAAGGCCGATATGCCGAGCCAGCCAGGCTGCTCCGAGATGGGAGCAGGCGTTCAATATATGTACGGCAAAGAACACGAAGCCGAGATCGTGTTCCGCAACTCCAAAGCGACGGAAGAACCAGTAGGCGACCAAGGCATCGGTTAAAAAGCCTCCGCCGAAAGCGTCGAGCGAAAATAGAGCCGTGAGCTTCGCGAGGATTCTTTTGCTTTCCGGAGTGATCACTGCGTTCAGCTTTGCGCATTCTGGTGGGTCGCTGGCCTCTATGGCTGGGGAGAGGATTGTATACAGGGTTGCGACTATCAGGCAAAGTCCGGCGTAACCGAAGAAAACGATTCTGTAGGAGCTGAGAAGAGAGAATGAGAGGTGGTGTTGTAGTAAGAGTGGGAGACTAGCAGCTAATGCTCCGAGTGCTCCTCCTCCATCCAGAAGGACGTTGTACCAAGCCAGGTTCCACGTTCTCTTCGAATCCGAGGCAAGTCCTGGAATAATGGCTTGGTCGAGAGCAAAAGAAGCCGACCGATCTGTACCCGTGCCGTTTAGCATACCAATGAACGCCATCGCCAAAAGCGCCGGCAGCGTCGGTGACAAAGCCAGGGCGAGACCGCCAATAATGCTAAGCAGCGAGAGAACTAGGAGTGAGAGCCTGCGTCCCAGGCGATCTGCCGCGAAACTCACGAGGATCGTTCCCAGAGCCGAGCCGCCCAGTCCAGCTGCGATCACCAGTCCGATTGAGAATGAAGAAAGCCCGACCCGAAAGAGGTAGATCCCTATTAGGACGCCTGTTAAGCCGACCCCAAGCGAACGTACGAAGCCCGCGGTGTTGATCAGGACCAAGTCTCGATGGGGATGAAGCTTCACTTTTCCTGTCTTTGAACGTACGCGTATAAAGCATCGTAGACAGGAAACTGCCTTGCGAGCCTGTCCTCATCCGACAGACCGAGGGCTGCGAATCCTTGAGCAATCGTACGCAAACCAATGCCCTCGGCCGCCACGCTTTCCTGCCCCTTGATGTCGGCAGCGCGGACGATCAGTGCTAATCGCAGCAGAGAGGGATCGGAGATTGCATAGTCTTCGATAATTGCCTCGAAGGTACAGCGGGGACCGCGATGATTGAGTTTGATGGCTTCTATCTTCGGAGCATCGAAAGGAATCGCCCCTTCTTGTTTCGATTTCTCCAGCAGATCCTTCTCTTCGACGAACAAGAATTCTGCCTGTTGGTCGATGAATCGCTTGATTAGCCAGGGACAAGCCACGCGGTCAACTTTGATGTCTTTCCGAGTAATCCACTTCATATTTGCCTCACGGTCGCCACGAATATGTGAACTTAATAGCTAAACGGTTTTCGTAAAACTGAGCTGGGCTGACAGCTGCGAGGCTGGCGAACTTCTGGCCCGCAGTGTAGATCACATAAAGATCGCTATCGGGACGGTAATTCCAGCGCAGGCGGATATTGGCGCTCGCAGCTTGTGCGTTGGCAGTATCAATCTGAAGAATCGTCGAAAGGGAGAGGAACCTGGAAAATGCATAGTCGGTCTCCAGGGCGCCGAACACAACCGAGAAATTACCGTTGGAAATCGGCAGCCGAAAACGGTTCCACTGCGGCCCAGCACTGAAAGAGAGATGCTCGTTCGCGCGATAGCTGGCGCGTACTCGGAACTCGTTCAGCCTCCCATTGTAGTAACTCCCGAAACGCTCGAAAAACCGTACCGTCATCCGCCGGTCCTGAGGAGTGCCATAGGTGAACTGGTGCCTGGTCCAGTTGTAAACACCGAAAGGGATGTTGACGTTCTTGTAGATGTTAAAGGGCAACGTGAGCCGCTGGGCAAACACATCGACGATGTCGTCGTCCGTGTAAGAGCCGTTGTGAAAATCAGCCCGAAAGGTGGTCTGCCATTCCTGGGTCTGGACAACGCCGCGCGTCTCCGGAGCATGGAAGATGAAACCCTCGAACTGCATTTCCCGGACACCTGCGAATTCGGGCCGAGCCTTGAAAGTGGCGTCCGCAAAATCGCAGATGCAGTCAGTGCGCTCAAGAAACCCAACCTGTGGGTTGAAGTTGGGGCCGATCTTTCTGTGTTCCGCTT
>QIAR01000049.1 GCA_003225595.1 Acidobacteriota bacterium
CGCTAAGGAATTGAAGATTGACGATTTTCGATTGACGATGTTGGACCCGTCAGGCCCGACAACCCAAACGGTGAACGGTTCCCGCGTGGAACACTCCTGCAAATCGGTGAAGTGTTCCACGTGGAACATATTGTCACCGCGATATTGCACGTACAGCTTCACTGCGTCCGAGAGCTCAGCCAGTTCTCGGTTCGACAGCCCTGCGTTGCGAAGGACCCTATCCAGATGGGGCTGGCCCGGCCTTCGCACCAAAGTTATCTGCAAGGGTGCCCTGCCGCTAAAGGATACGCGCCGAACGTGCGTTCTTGCTGGCAAAAAACGCGAGGCGTCGCACGGCGCGCCCGGGTCCTTCGCTCGGCAAAGAGCGCCTCGTTTAGGATGACATCGCCTGTTGGAGAGACAGGGCGGGAATGTTCATTCCGCCGGACCAACTGTAAAGTTAGGCCGAGCCTTTCTCGCTTGCGTGCCGTCCACTGGGACTCAATTTCGACCCGACCCTCGATCCGGGAGACAGCAGCAGGTCCCTCGACTCGCCTCGCCGCGCCAGCGCGTTTCGGGCAGCGCTCGGGATGACGGAGATTTTGGCTTGGGCGGATATAAGACAGATTCTCGATCCGCTTGCGTTCGAGACGGATTTGATTAGGATTTGGCCACGCTTGTTGGCGTCCAGAGGGCACCTTGGCGTGGCGCTGCTGCGGCAAAGTTCTGAATAAGCGTTCGGTCAGAGCGATGGGGTGACACTTAGGCGGACCGTTCCCGGAACAAATGCATAGATCCTTCGTTGGGAGTCGCTCGCAAGCGAGCGACTCCGCTTCCTCAGGATGACAAAAATGGCGGCCTGCGAAAAAATCGCAGATAAAGAGTTGAACTGCTGTTTCTGCGCGGACCACAGCGAACATTACGGGGGCACGGCTGAACAGGCTGCGGAAAAACGCCTGCGCGACAAATCGTTGCCACAGCGGCTAAAGCCGTCAATTCGGAACGCTTTCGCGGCCCTGAAGGGCCGCTCTTCCACGGTCCTACAGGCATGCGCTAGTTTGTCCGCAGTCCGGTAAAGCCAGAGGGTGTACGTATACGACAGGTACTGAAACAAAGCCTCTGTCGCAGCGTTTAAAAACTCTGCGCCACCCCAAACAGAGTTTTTCCGGAGCCTGTGAAGAGTGGATCGCGATCTCGCCCGCTTGGTTCTCCCGCACCAGCACGCGGCTCCGGCTGGGTGCCCAGTGTTGACTCTGCCGTTCCAGTTGCAGCAGCCGGTTTTTATAGCGCACCACCCAGTCTTCACTGACCACGCGTTCCTCTTCCAGCCAGAACACTTCGTCGAGTTGCCGGGCCGTGGGTCGGGTGCGGTGATAATCGGCTTCGGCCGCAGCCGGCCGCGCGTAACGCCGGTTGTGCTCGGCGAGATAATGCTCGTCGAGATACGCGTTGGCTTGCTCGTAGTTGGCGATCCCGGCCAGCCGCAGCTTCTTCACCAGCCGATCCTGATGGGTGCCATGCGCGCGTTCCACCCGCCCCTTGGCCTGCGGCGAAGTGGCCGCGATAATGCGAATGCCCAGTTTCTCGCACATGCGCCCGAACTGCGTCACGCCGGGTTCTCCGCGCAGCCGCTCCTGCGCGTTGGGCGGCCGCACGTACACGTTCTTCCAGTCGGTGTAGAGCGCCCGCGGTACCCCGTAGCGCTCGATCCAGCGCAATACACCGGCCGCCGCCCAGATCGTTTCCTCTTCGGAAAACCGGCCCAGCGCCGTAGTCGTGGCGTCGTCGACCATGTGCATCAGACAGCCGCGCGGCCCACCCTCTTCCAGCCACTCATGAAAGCTCCCGTCCAACTGCACCAGTTCCCCGCAGTGGGCTTTGCGTTCCCGCCGCTGACGATACCGCTTGCGCCGCCGTTGTCTCTGCCACAGCCCGGCCTCACGCATCCAACGCCGCAGCGTCTCGGCATGCACTTCGAACCCGTCGTCACTGGCCAAATGCTCGGCCGCCAGCGTAGGTCCGAAATCTGCATAGCGGGCCTTCCCCTGTTGCAGCACCGCAGCTCGCCACTTCATCGGGTAGGCCCGGTTCGATCGCCGCCCGCAGTTGCCATGCTGCAGGGCCTGCGCGCCCCCCACCCCATACCGCGCCCAGATCCGCTTCGCTTGCCGATAACTCAGCTCCAGCAACTCCGCGGCTTCGCGCAACCGCAAGCCCCCCGCTTTCACTCGCCCCATCACCTCAACCCGACTCAGTTCCTGGCTGCTCAATCCCGTTCTCCCCAATCGGTGTGCCTCCTGTCGCAGGCACTCTAAATGGGGACATTTCTAATGTGGTCGCGAGGGGACAGTTTTAATGTGGTTCAACAGATGTTCACGCGCGCTCGTTGGCAGGTCCTCAACCTGGTTCCAGATGGAAGCCAAAGCAAAAAAGCCTAAGGAGCTCGAACAAAAACGCTGTACGCCTTGGGGCTGAACTCCCGGCCAGAGACTGATTCGCTGCGCAGCACAGGAAAGCCGCGCCCGTTGCCGTTCCAGAGTTCACAGAGTTCACGGGGGTTGTATAGGACATGGGTGAATCAGTGTAGAATGCCATCCGCCCGGGAATCCAAACGGAAGTGCCGGTCAAATTGTCGGGTACCTAGAGCGAAGTGACTGGATGAACTGCAAGGAGATCAATATGGCCAAGGTAGTCAGCTGCAAAGATGTCGGCATGGACTGCGACTTTGTAGCGCATGGCGAGACTGAGCAAGACATTCTCGAACAATGCGCAGACCACGCCCGCACAGCCCACAACATGACTGAGATTACGGCGGAATTTGCCGAGAAGGTTCGGGCGGCTATTCGCGACGAGGCCGCATAGAAAAGCGACGGCGAAGACACTCTTGGCTGCGAATCTTAAATGGCTCGCCGTCTTTTTTCTTGGCCTGAACCGACCTAGAACCCTCGCCGCCGATTATGCTCGCCTTATCTTTCCAGGAGACTCTGGGGACTTGGGGGACTTCAGAGGCTGTGTCACAAATCGACCCGTTTCTCCTAACCTCGGCGTTTGTTCAGGGCATTTCTCGTTGGCTGCAGGGTGAGATGCGGCCCTGGCCTCAGCTCTGCAACTGGTAGTAATGGGTTAAGTTGTAGCTCAGGGCGGCGAGCACCAGTTCCCCTGCCACCCCCGCCAGCCCGCGACGCAGGAACTGCCGCATCCCGCGTTGTTCTTTCAGCGTCCCGATCACCGGTTCTACAATTGCTTTGCGTTGCTGATAAATCTTCCTTCCCGCCGGGCGGCGTAGCTTCTGCCGCATCCGCCGCGTCTCCCGGTGGCGCACCCGCGGTTTGCCGCCGGCGGCTTTCCCGGTGTTCAGTTCCCGCGCCAGATTCGAATCCGGGATATAGCCGTCCATACCTCTCGCCTGCAATGCGTCCAAGTTCTGCCCACTGTAAAATCCGCTGTCGGCCAGTACCTTCTCCGGCTGGGCCCGGCATTGCCGTTCCACCTCGGCTAGCATCGGCAGCAACGAAGCATTGTCGGTCGCATTCTGCGTCACCCGGACCGCCACGATAAAATGATCTTCACTCACCGCGATCTCTCTGCTGTAGCCTAAGCGAAACTTGCCGCCTCGCTCGCGCAGAAACCGCGCATCCGGATCGGTCTGCGATTGCTTGCCCGGCTTGCCCTCCTCCTCCTGCCGTGATTCCATCTGTTGGCGCAGCCGCTCCGCCTGCTCCGGGCTGACTTCCAGCCCCGGCTCTTGATCCGGATCTTCCCTCTCCATCTCCTGCCGCCAGCGCCGCACTTGCTGGCGATCCGCTTTCACCCACCGATCGGGCGAAGCGTTGGCCTTGATGCGCGTGGAATCAATCGCCACTCGCCCCAGTCGCGCCATCCCCGCTTTCCGCATCCACCCCAGCACCTGGGTGAACAACCCCTCGATCGCTGCTTGCTGCCGCCGCAAAAACTCGCTCAATGCCTCGTGATCCGGTCTGGCCCCACCCGCCAGAAATCGGAATCCCAAGTCTTCCTGAATCCTCCCCTCCAACTTCCGGGTCGAGCGCACGTTCACCGCAAACGCGTACAGCCACACTTTCAACATCATTCTTGGGTTGTATGCTTTCTGTCCCTCCTCGCTGTAGGCGCGATCAAACCCGCTCAAATCCTGACCTTCGATCACTTCAGGGATCAAAAAGCACAAATGCCCCTTCGGCAACTCATCCCGCACATGACGGGGTAACAACTCCGCTTGCTCCGGCGCATAGGCAAAGTAGTTTGGCATACCTCTTCTTCGCCGATTTCCCACTTCCGTTCAAGTCCCAAGTTGTGACACAGCTTCTTTAGCCCAGACAGGGGAAAGAGTATCGACCTTTGGAAATGATACCTAGGAAATGAGCGGGCTCTCTGGGTTTATGGCTGACTCTTCACCCTTTTCAAAGTCCCCAGAGTCCTCCAAGTCCCCCGTGGCATCGCTGATCCCGCATCTTTCAAACAACCGCGAGAGTTTGGATCCCTCCGCAGCCCCGAGAACGTAGCTTCCGTGGCGCTTTTCAGTTTTGAGCCCAAGCTTCCGCCGAATGATTTGTGCAATCCAGTGCGGGGTAATTTTCCGCTCGTAATCTTCACCATGCTTTTCCGCGAATCGAGTGGTGATTTCCTTGATGGAGATGCCCGGTTCGTAAGCAGATTGTTCGAGCTCCCGGATAGTCTCCAAAACCTGGGCCTCCATGTCCATGTCCCGGTCAGCCACAAGCTCCCGGTGGTACTGTCGCATCAACTCACGTAGGCTGTTCCGGGCAGCGGGGTCATCAATCACGCTCAGGAGCGGCACGAAAACCTGTGCTAGGCGCGGTTCAACTGAGCGGTCGGCGAGGGCCGGGTCGGCTTGGCATTTGCCCAGGTTCCGGAAGCGGAACATGAGGAGCTTGTTACGAAGCGCGCGGGGCTTCTGCCACGTACTCGTTGCCTAGATTGATCGGAACATCCTCCCGGAGCTTCCGTCCGCCCATCTCTTCGGTCAGACAGCGGCTCTCAAGCGCCCGATCCTGGAAATAACCGCGCGTGGCAATGAGTTTCGGTCCGAAGACGCTGTACGCTTTGGGACTGAACTCCCGGCCCGATACGGATTCGCTGCGCAGCACAGGAAAACCGCTCCCGTTGCCATTGTTAAGAATCTTGACCAGCTCGGCTTTCTCGTCGGAGAAGCGAAAGTCGCCCTCATCGACGATCAAGGTTTCTCGCATAGAATCGAGGATGCGAAAGAGCGGCGATACGGTAGAAGCGCCGCTGGCAAAGATCGGCTTGTAACAGAGTGACCCTACGGTGAGGAGAAAGCGAGTCTTACCTGAACCGGCATCGCCCCGCAAGCGAAGATAGGGCAGTTCGTTGAAGGCGTCGTATACCCAAGAGAAAAGTACGTAATAGCTCGCAATTTGCTCAAATAGCGGCGAAACATCCACATAGCAATGGATGAAGCTCTGGATTTCTTCTACCAGCTTTTGCTCGGATTCGTACTCGGCGGCTTCCAAGGGAAAGAGCACAACCTCGTTGCGCAGCAGGTTGTTTCCCGGCGAGTACGGCACTAAGCGCTGGCCTCCGGCGAGGAGATTCGGTTCGTAGCGAAGACTCGCGTCTTTTGTTACGCAAAAAGGTCGTCCGGTTCTCCTCCGGCCGATAGACCATCTCGGCAAGCGATCCGTCGGCCAGAATGGCCGATGCGGTTGGTTGAGCGTGCTCTTTCTCTTTTCTGACCTTCTCAACTTTCTGTTTGATCTCTTCGCTCATGCTGCTGGTGACGCAATTTTGCGGAGCGCATCGAGTGCTTCCGGGAAGGTCAGACGCTCGATTCGCATGAGGAAGGTGATCACATCGCCGTAGGCCTGGCAGCCGAAGCAGTAGAAGCTCTGGCTCTCCGGATAGAGCACAAACGACGGGTGCTGATCCTCGTGGAATGGGCAGCGGGCGATAAACCTCTGCCCGTTGGGCTGGAGCTCCAGATACCGTCGCGCGATCTCCTCGATGCGGACACTCCGTTTCAGTGCTTCAATCTCACTCCGATTGTTGGGCACCGGACTCTGGCCTCTCGACTGCTGCGGCAACGGTAAAGGCAAAGGTTCCGCCTGTTGAAGCAATTCGAGAAACTCCCCTCGGCTCTTTTTGAGCCGGACAAAAAAATCCGTCACATCGGCGCTTTCTCCAACCTCCTCTGGCAACCTGACAATTCGCGCTTGCGGGAGGAGCCCTGCCACTTTCTCCGCTCCAACTTCTCCCGCCCGGTCGCGGTCAAAGCACACGTACACCGTGGGAATTTCACGAAATGGACGACCGATGGAGAATGGCTACATGGAGAGTTTCAACGGGCGCTTCCGCGATGAGTGCCTGAACGAGAACTGGTTCAGCGATCTGGCCGACGCGCGGGAGAAAGTCGCACACTGGAAGCAGGACTACAACGAAAGGCGACCGCACAGTAGCTTGCAGTATCGTACACCAGTGGAGTTCGCCGCTCAGTCAGCAGCGAGCTTCTACAGAAATGATGTGGGGCAAGAGGCCTCAAACGCCGGCCCCTTGCCCCACACCCCCATCCCCGCCGCGGAGAAAGGCACGTGGGGCGAACAAAATCCGGAGAAAGTCTCATTATCCCTGGACTAAAGACGGGGGCAGGTCACCTGCTAGTACATATCGGGCACAATTTGCCAGCGTGCACATCTTCAATCGGACCGTTGCGAAACGCGAGGGCGACAATGGCTTTGGCTTCCCTGGCCAGCGTTTGGAAGGATGAGCCTTTATTCATGGATTGGTACAGGATGCAAATTCGATGAAATGTGTGCGAGCAGACCCACCTCGCGCTGGAGTGGTTTTCACCATAGCATGTAGAGCTAACCTGTCAAACCGATACGTGATCAACGGTAACCTGGATGAGAGCGCGCTGGCTGCGGGCGTTGCTGAAGCGGAGCAGATAATTCTTTCAGCTTTTGAAGTTTTCTCAAGGGTTGGACTTACGATTCGGTGTTTACTTGGAATCCGAATGCCTCCAGCAATGCTGTGGGCACGTACTTGTAATCCTTGTTGCGGCGCACCCACTCCCTCAGCTCAGGCGCTTATATCAGATGCAGAAAGACTTGCTATTTATTACACGAATATTAGACTCAGTACACTAGGTTGGATGTATGAAAAAGCTCGCTTTGATAAGCAAGCAACAGTCAGATTCTTAAAAGGCCGCACCCCGCTCGCTTCCCTTGAGACGTGGCGAGTCGCCAGCTCGACCACCACGGCTAACAACCTAAGGCTGGGTTTATAAAAGTTAAAATCCAGTCCGAAACAGTTCCCAAGCGGCTCCGCGGGTTTTGAGGCCGGCTGAAAAGCCAGGTATCTCTGTCTTCGGAGACAGCTGTCTTGCCGTGTCTCTGGAGAACTCAGCGCTGCCGAGGGCAGAGCAAATAATTGCATTCGATTGCAGGCCGGCTTCACATTTGTTGCTCGCAAGTATTCTCAAGGCATTGCATCGGTTGCCGTTGTTTCAATCGTGCTTTGGAACCGTAATTGCGCTAACCGGCCATGCGCCGTGCCCCCGTTCGGCCTCCCCAGTCCAATGACGGCCTTTTCGGTCCCTGGTGGTCAGGGCGGGTTGTCCTAGTGGAACTGGAACTGAGACACCCCCAAGCTTAGTACCAGGAGCAATGCAACAGGCGTTAGGAAATTTCTTTTGCTTTGTAGCTTACCAGAACTGAGTAGGTATTTTACTGTGCACCGTGTGCGCTCGGGAGGTATGTAGTGCCTTCGTCCCGCGATGGTCAGCGCCTCACCTTCAGCAGGCGGATTGGATCTTTGGCTACCGCTACGCTTGCGATCATTATCACTGGCGGCTGTGGCGGCTCATCGCAACAGATCCCCAAGCTGCAGTCGATCAACATTAGTCCCGCCACTGCTTTGATCAATGTGGGCGAGCCCGAACAGTTCGCGGCCTCCGGCCAATTCAGTGATGGCAGTTCTCATATGCTAACAGACCTATCTTGGACCACCGCGAATCCAGGGATCGCAACCATCAGTGCCACGGGTTTAGCGACAGGGGCTTCGGCCGGCACCACCAAAATCACGGCATCCGCCTCGGGAGTCAATGGTACTGCCTCGATTACAGTTGCAGCTCCGGCTCCTCCCGGTGGGGGCTCCGGATCCCCTTCCATACTGAGTGACAAGGCTTATGTATCGGCACCTAGTCACAACTGCAAGGGCGACGTCCTTTCGCCGGTCAATCCTAATACCGTGGCTGTGATCAACATGGATGCGAGGTCCTCCACGACAGCCGTGGTCGCCCAGATCGCCATGCCGACCAATTACATTCCGACAGCCACGGCCGCGAACCCTGCGACTAACCAGGTTCTGGTGACGAGCTGTAGCTCTCCTACAGTGCTCATTATTGACGGCACCACAAACGAAATAGTCGATTCCGTCGATGCTCCGGTGACGAATAGTTTTGCGTTCAGCGGTGGTAAATGCATCATTTGTGGAGTGCTTATTGATTCGAACACAAACAAAGCCATCCTAGATACAGCGCGCGGGGTGATAGTATTTGACCCGGCTGCCCGAACCTTCTTTGGTCCTATTCCGAACTCTTTGCCTGGAGAAAATTTTGGATATGATCCGAGCCTCGAGATGGTGCTGAATCCAATTTATAACAGCGGCCCGCCCGGATTCCAGATCATCAGTTTGGCGGACAACTCGACGTCGACTATAAACACGAGCATATCCCGGCCAGATGCTGGTGCAGTCGACACGTTAACCCATGTGGGGGTGATTACGGACGAGAGCAGTAAGACTCAGCTCCTGATTAATATGGTGTCATCGCCCGGTAACACGCCGCATTGGAGTACTTTTACTCAAGGGACAACCTGCGATGAATTGACAATGATCTCGGTGGACAGTTCGATCCATATGGCGGCAGTGGCAGCCGAACATGACCAGGACTGCTTAGCCCTTGAACTGCTGCCATCGATAGAACCGGCGCCAGACAGTGCCCCCGGAGTTCCAGACGTTTTTATCTGGGGGCACATCCCCCAGACGCCCGATAACCAAGCGTGGCGCTTCGGGCTCGATCCGCACGCCATTGCCGTCTTCACCAGCGTGGTAAATGGAAATCATTTTGCGTTCCTGGTGGATAAAAACGCAAACTGGGTCGCCCGTGTTGATCTGGCGGCATTGGCTGGCGCAACTCCGAACAGTAAGGGGATCGACCTGGCGCCATATGTAGCGTTCTTCCAGACTTTCTGATCTTGTCGCGTTTACAAACTCTATGTCGTACGCAAACGACCCACAGCCGCAGAGCCCGACCGACGAGATTTTCGGCGAAGTAATTTCGACCTACACGGATGCGCAAGCGCCCCGCACAGCCATTTGCAATATCCTGGTGAAGTATGTGCGCATGTACGGCTTCGACCACAAACGCACCGCAGGCCAGTTCGAAATCGCCTGGAATGAACTGTACTTAGACCTTGCGGATCTACAGAGCAAAAATAAGCCTTCTGGCCGGGGCCAATGCAACCTCGCCTCCAGCCTCATGACAACTCGGGAGTGATGTATGAAGTACATGACAATAGTTCGGACGGCAGGCACCTTGCTCGTCGGCCTCTGCTGTATGACAATCAATTTAGTCGCCCAGAGTGGGGATCCTGTGCTAGTCGGGGCTGGCGACGTTGCCGGCTGCGATTCTTCCAAGTTGGTTAATCCCGAGGCCACGGCCACTCTACTGGATTCTATCTCGGGTACAGTGTTTGCAGCAGGTGATCTCGCCTACCAGGACGGCGCCGAGGTTAACTTCTCTAGGTGCTACGATCCTACTTGGGGACGTCACAGAGCTCGCACCAAGCCGATAGTGGGTAATCACGAATATCAAACCCCTGGTGCCGTTGACTATTACAACTACTTTGGTCCTGCTGCCGGTGATCCGACCAAGGGTTACTACAGCTTCGATCTCGGAACCTGGCATATCGTTGTGATCAACAGCGAGTGCGCACAAGTGGGTGGCTGTACCAGTACCTCTCCCCAAGCGACTTGGCTTCAGGCGGATCTGGCAGCGCACCCGACAACGTGTACGCTAGCCATGTGGCATCGTCCTCTGTTTACTTCCAGCAGTGGGACGGCGGCCCCGAGTATGAATCCGATCTGGCAGGTACTCTTCAACAACAGCGTTGATGTCGTGATTAACGGCCACGCCCACAACTACGAACGCTTTACCCCGCAGGATCCGAATGGTGTCGCAAATTCAGCAACCGGCATTCGCGAGTTTGTCGTCGGCACGGGCGGCGAGTCCCACGGAAACTTTGACACGGTGGCCGCGAACAGCGAAGTCCGCAACAACACTACTTACGGTGTTCTCAAGCTGACGTTGCACCCGACCGGTTATGACTGGCAGTTTATTCCAATCGCGTCTCAGACTTTCACCGATTCGGGCAGTGGATCCTGCCACTAAGCCGAATACCGACTGGGTGCCCTGTGCCGCACTAGGTATTCTGTTTTGGGGCCTTCAGATGGCAGTCATTCGATCCCTAGCAGACAGTGGTGGAACCTCTCTATTTTTCGCGACAGCGACACATCCAGGATGAAGATTGTTTTTTCCCTCTTGATACGTCTCGGGATCATTTTCTTTGAGCAACAACACTTGATACACATGGTCAACTGCGTTTTGCATGATGCGCTTCATCTCGGCATCGAGATCCGAGAATATCCGTGCTTGCCGCGGCAGGCGGGGCAAGGCTTGCCGGCATGTATGTCTTCGATCGGGCCGTTGCGAAAGACGAGAGCAACGATTGCTTTAGCTTCTCCCTCTATTTTCGATGGCGGTTTGCGGGTTTCATCGGCGTTAATTGGAGGACAAGTTCAGAGGGCCCGATGTCAGACGTGCTCAAGGTGAAACCGCAGCCAAGACCAGGCCCCGGTAAACAGAATCGGAAGCGAAAACAACCAGCGACAGTTAAAGGTTCTCAATCTTAAGAGCTAGGGCACACAGCTTTTCTAGGGCGGCTTCTGCTATACGGAGTTCGTCTGCTGCGTGGCGCCCATCTTGATCCTCATTCCTTTTCTTCCCACCTTGCCTCAGTACCGCCCTCAGGGCTCCCTTGACCTCGTTTAATCTTTCTTCGGATAAGTCACCATTTAGTACCCACAAGGCAATCTGCAATGCGACTAGTAACTCCGCATTCCTTATCCGCAAGTACTTGATGCCTTCTAGAACCCGGTCGGCACACTGCAAGGTGTCACTCATCGGTTCTAAGTCACTTTCCACGGAAAGACTCCTGCTCCTGCTCTGCTTCTTGGCGAAATTTATCCAAGTCGTATTCGCTCATTTTGACCCGCATCCCAAAGTCAGGGGGAAGAATATCAGGATACACACATCCGGGATGCTGTCCCGCACCGAACCCAGCCTCTTTCAGAGACCTCGAGAAGCCTCTGGTGAGGCCTACACCAGCCCATAGCGCTACATCCAATGGTTGTGGTTCCAGTTTTTGCTGGTAGTTGGATTTTCTCACCTTGGCTCCACGTCTGTTTGCGGACGGCGGAATTGGCCGGACGGTTGGCCTCCACCCCACACGAAGACCTCCAAGCTGCGGGGCTTCTCGGTGTCTCTTGCCACGTGGGGGCAAAGAACGAGCTATTGACACTCACCCAGACGTGGAAGCTCCTATTGAATTGAACTCGCCGTAGCGGAAAAGGCATTATTCGCGTTCGAGCCGATAAGCCGAAGTGTTCCCACTACGAGTACGAGGATCACCGCAAGCACCACCGCGTATTCTGCGATATCTTGACCGTCATCATCGTGCCATGCTTTGCAGAGAAGGCCGATCATGCGACACCTCCTGCGCTTCACTTTGCGAACTGTGACAGAGCTGTACGTCAGGGTGGGTGCAGCAGGGTCAACGGGAACGTGAGGTGAAGTGGCTGGCGCTCACGCCTGATTGCACGCAATTCTGCGCGCACCACATCAGCTTTGTCAAGTGAAGATGGCCAAAGGTGATATAAGTTCGATTGTGTAAAAGGCGAGAGGGTGTAAGTTGGCTTTGGCCTCCAAGCGAAAGCCGTTCCTAAGAAGGAGCCTTACACCCGATGGCGAAAGTAACACCGATCAGCGAACACTTCCAACA
>QIAR01000569.1 GCA_003225595.1 Acidobacteriota bacterium
ATGTAACTCGTTATTTGCCGCATGAAGGCGGCAGATTTCCATCTGCTGGAGTTCCTACTCTAAACGAGCGCGACAGCACCGAAGGTGAAAGGGAACCCTTTGCCTGGACCTGCAACGAGAAACGGTAACACAGTCCAGCCTCTTGGGAAACGAGAACATCGCAGGCCTGAACCGAACTCCCGGCCTCCATCCTTACTGTCGTCACATCAGAGGTGTTCACATCTGCGACTGGTCCGGGCGTGTAGCTCCAGTGGTGCGATCCGCATATCGACCGTCTCTTGTGAAGTCAGATTCGCCGCCTTGCAGAGAATTTCCCGACTTGTCTCGAGCTTGCCGATGTCGTGCAGCAAAGCCGCTGCGCGAATATCGTCAATTCGTCCTTCGTCAAGCCCCATGCGGCTGGCGATAACGAAGCATAAAGAGCGACACGATAGGAGTGGTTGTGAGTATACTTATCGTTGGAGATAAACTGCTGGAGGATAATCGGTTCTCCAAAATACGTTCGTCGTAGTTCGCGTACATGGGTTTCTTTCCGTTCGTGTAGGGTTCCCATCGTGTAGGCCGTGATAGTCAGCAAACCTCCCCAGATACCCACGTCGAACCACCGGTCCACTTCTCCCAGCATCGCATTTGATTGGACTAAAAGAGTTGGGTTGACAAAGCATGCAATGACAACCAGAAGGATGCTTGCAATGGCTGTGAGCACGGCATGGCGACGACCATAGACGTAAGCAGAGAATAAGGTCGGGATGGTATAAAACCCCAAGATCATTCCGTGGGATGCGACTAGCCAGTTCAGCAGACCAGCAATAATAAAGAGGGACAAAATTAACCATAGTTCTCGGTTCACCTCGGCAACGCGGTCAATCCATTTTGACCTGACTCCAACCAGTACCGTACCGTCAACTTTGCTCACATTCATCTAACAACCCCCAATGTGATGTGTAACGACCCCACTTCCATGTATGTAAGCAGCTCAAAACCCCAAAACTTGCGGAAAAGCTTCTTTGTGCTAGGGACAAAGGAAACATACGCAAAATTTAACGATCAGAAACCGTCCCGCCATACACCCAGAGCGCGAATATCTCACGTTGGGCCGAATCGACCTCAGGTGTCCACAAAAGGACTTTGGTTGTGCGTTGATGACTTGACCTCGTTATACACGCGTAGGAGGGGAGCTGAGGCTGTCAGAAATCTCACCAAGGTGCGGCACTGGCCCAAACAGGGACTCAGTCGATTCGGGACTCCTCGGCGGAATGTCTGCGGAGTGATGGCGTTGGGGTTCCCCGGTGGGTGCCGTTCCCTCAAGAGTCCAACAAAGGTGTAAGCACGGGCTTCAGGGACGATGCGAGCTGAGCGACAGGTCGCGCCCCATCTTTCTCTTTTTGGAGCATGTTTCCCTTTTGGGGGAAGCGAGACCTTGGTGCGAGGCCGGTTCCGTCGCCAACCGGAAAAGACTAGTTAGAATCGGGACGTTAACATGAGAGATCGGAGAGATGACGAAAACAACTGCGCCAGCTTATGCCGCCTGGCAGGATCCCGAGGAGCGAGAACGGATTCTTATGGAACAACTCCCGCAGGTGCGTTACATCGCGCGCCGCATCCACGAACGCTTGCCCCGCCACGTTGCGCTGGAGGATCTGGTGCACGCTGGCGTTCTCGGATTGATTGATGCGCTGCACAAGTACGACGGCGCCAAGCATGTGCAGTTCGGCTGTTATGCCAAGTTTCGTATTCGCGGAGCCATTCTCGACAGTTTGCGGGAGTTGGATTGGAGCCCGCGCGATCTGCGCCGCAAGGCGCGTCGGTTGCAGGAGGCCCATAGCAGCCTGAGTGGAGTGCTAGGGCGGTCGCCGACGGAACCAGAACTGGCGGCGGAACTCGGCATGGACTTGCACAACTTCCAAGCGCTGTTGACCGATCTCGATGGTTTGGAGATAGGCAGCCTGCGGGTGACATCACCGCGCGATGGCAAAGAAGAAGATCTCTGTGAGTATCTTCCTAACGCTCCGGAAGAGACTCCCTTCTTCCAGTGCCTGCGCTCGGAAATGAAGCAACTGCTGGCCCGGGTGATTGCCGAGCTGCCGGAAAAAGAGCGACAGGTGCTTGCTCTTTATCATTTCGAGGAACTGACCATGAAGGAAGTGGGCGCCGTCATGGGGATTGGGGAGTCGCGTGTCTCCCAAATCCATTCCATTGCCGTGGTCCGCTTGCGCGCCCGTCTGGAAGAACTGATGGGGTTTGGCTCGCGAGCTGCCGCTGCCGCCGGAGCGCTTTGATTCTGGAGGGTCGCTCTGGCAGGAGTACTGAGCCAGGAAGAATGTCTCTTGCCGTATAGGAAAAAACGAAAGGCCATGGGACGGGAGAGCGTGGGGTTTCAGGTCTCGAATTCTGCGTCCTTAGGTCGCAGATTTTGAGTGGGTCTAAGAAGGATAAGGCGCGCGGGAGCGCGCCTTATTCCTGTGAGTGAACGTCCATCCAGTTGCTGTTACGTTATGACTAGGCTGCGGTGGCGAGCGGTTCTATGTGCCCGAGCTGAGTCAACAGTGTGTATTGATCGTAGTAGCAACCGCCCGACACAATTCGCCCCTGCTTGTCGAAGTGACAAACTTCGCAGAACGCCAGAGACATTTTGCGCCCCGTCGGCTTGAGTGAACCGAATGGCCCGTCGTTTGTGCCTTCGACGGTAAACTGAGCGACGACAACGTCGGCGGCGTCGATGTACTCGGGGTTGGTAATGCGACCCTCGGAGAAGGCCTTGGCCCACGCTTCAGTCCCTTCCCGGCACTTGTCCGGGTTGTTTAGGGTGAGGGACTGAGCGTGATCTGTGTAGACGAGCCCCTCCGCAGCGTTACGAACTATGCCTTGGAAGTCGCGGCGATTCCAGCTCTCGTGTGCGGCACGGAGCGTTTCAACGTTTTT
>QIAR01000050.1 GCA_003225595.1 Acidobacteriota bacterium
AAGACGGCAGCTACAGCTTCCGCGCGCACGGGCACTCACTTAGGGCGTACAGGGCGGACGAAATTGACGCGTTGGTGGCCTACGTTGTGCCGGAGAACGCGTGGTATGTGTTTCCGGTGAAAGTGGTCCGGCTCCTGAGGTCGTTGAAGCTGTTTACTGGGAGCCGGAAGAGGAGGTCGAAGTTTGAAAAGTACCGCGAGGCGTGGTGGATTCTGCGAGGAGAGGGCGGGAGTTGAGATTCCCACCCTTTAAATCCGCAAAAAGCGGCGCACTCAGGAAGACAAGTCTGTCGGATGCGTGGGCTGGTAAAGGCCGATCTCGCCGCCGCTGGGCAACTGGATGGTCGTCTTTGTTCCCCAAGGTGCTTCTTCGACCGGTGAGCAAGTGACACTTTTGGCCTGCAGGGATTTGATGAGCGAATGCAAGTCGTCGCACATCAAGTAGAGCACGGCGCCAAGCAGGTGACGCCCTCCATGAAGTTGTCCGGTGATTCCGTCAGAGGGATGGATGCCGGCTTCCGCGGGAGGTAGCGCAAAGATCAGCCAACCGTCACCCGCATCTACGGCACGAAATCCGAGAACGTCGCGAAAGAACGCGCGATCGGCCTCCGGCTTGTCGCTGTAGAGGAGGATGTGAGCACCAGTAATCCCAGTCATCATGACGGGAAGTTTATCAGGGGGGATACCGGCTTCCACCGAAAAACTCCTCCACATCCCGCAACTCCGTCGTCTTTTTATAATTCGGCAGACTCTCCACGAACACGCGCCCATAGGCCTTCTTCAGGATGCGGTTGTCGAGCAGCGCCAGCAGCCCACGATCATGCAGCGAGCGGATCAGGCGTCCGAAGCCCTGTTTCAGCGTGATCACCGCGGCCGGCACTTGATATTGAAAGAAGGCGTTGCCGCACTCGGCATCAATGGCACGCACCCGGGCCGCTACGATCGGGTCGCTGGGAACGGCGAACGGCAGGCGGTCGATGATCACGCAACTGAGCTGCTCGCCCTGCACATCTACCCCCTGCCAAAAGGACGACGTACCGAACAAAACAGAATGTGGTGTGAGGCGGAATTCCTCGAGCAGAACGCTCTTGGGCGCGTCCCCTTGCAGGAGCATAGGAAATTCGAGCTCCCCCAGCAGACGTTGATATATATCATTCATCTGGGCGTAACTGGTGAACAGGACGAATGCTCGTCCGCGGGTGATCTCCAGCAGCCGCCGGATGCGATCGGAAGCGCGCGCGGCAAATTGTGGCGTACGCGGATCGGGTAAATCCGGCGGCACATACAGCATGGCCTGGCTGGCGTAGTCGAAGTGCGAATCCAGCACCAGCTCGCGCACATGCTCCAACCCGAGCCGCCGCCGCATGTACTCGAATCCTCCACCCACGGCCAGCGTGGCCGAGGTCAGCACTGCACATTCCAGCTTGTTGAAGAGGCAGGTCTTGAGAATCGGCGCCACATCGATGGGCGTGGCTTGCAGAAAGAGGTTCCAAGCGCCACCGCGACCGCGCCCGCCCCGGCGCTCAATCCAGAAGACGGTATTGCGATCTTCCGATTCCATCAGGAAACCAAGCTGCACCTGCAATTCCTGGGCCCGGCGCACGAAATTAAAAATCTCTTCTGGCTTTGACGGGAGATTTTCCAATTCCGATATCAACCGTAGTAGCGACTGTTGCAGCGCCATAAACTCCTCCCCGTTTTCTTCCAGAAACTCACGGCGGTTCTCGAATGCAAACCGTCCCTCACCGGGGGGTAGCAGTGAAAAGAATAGCTGCGAGCGTTCACGCAGGCTCTTCAGGGCGCCAGATATGGAAGCCGAGAGCAGTTTGTTGCGTTGCAGCGAGCCTTCCACGTCACGGCACAGTTCGTCCATTCGCGTATTGCTAAGGGACACCCCAAAATAGCTTCCCGCCACATCCTCCAGTTCCTGCGCTTCGTCGAAGATGACGGTGCCCACCTCCGGCAAGATGCCCGCATCTGGGGCGTACTCTGACGCCTGCTTGATCGCCAAGTCGGCAAAGAACAGGTGATGATTGACGATGATGATGTCGCTCTCCAGCGCCCGGCGATGCATTTCGGTGATGAAGCAACGTTCCCAGGAACTGCATTTCTGGCCGAGGCAGGTATCCGATCGGGCGTCCAGCTTGTGCCAGAGCGCGCTAGCTTCGGGCAGTGACGCCAGTTCCGCTCGATCGCCGGTTTGAGTCGCTTTCTCCCACGCGGCAATGGCCCGGTAATGTTCGATCTCCTCCAGCCCGCTCAGCACCGGCTCATCAGTGAGGTCGTAGAGCTTCTTGCGGCACAGATAATTGTTGCGGCCTTTCATGTAGCAGACGTTCAGCTTACCTTCGGCATTCGGAAACAGCGCCTGCTCGAGAAAGGGAATGTCTTTGTAGAAGAGTTGCTCCTGGAGATTTTTGGTGCCGGTCGAAATTATCACTCGCTTGCCCGAGCGGATCACCGGCAGCAAATATGCCAGCGTCTTGCCCGTGCCCGTGCCGGCTTCAACAATCAGGTGACGTTTTTCTTCGAGAGCCTGTTCCACGGCCTGCGCCATCTGCAGTTGTCCGCGGCGGAATTCGTAGGCCGGATGGGTGCGCGAAAGTAAGCCGCCAGGCGCGAAGAACTGGTACATCGAAATGTCGCGCAGGGACGCGCTTCGAGTGCCGGGAGACGCGGGCTGAGAGGTCGAGGCCACGGAGTCTCTATAATAACCAGTTCCGAGTGCCGTGTACCGATCCTAGGACAGAGAGCCCAGGCGGCGAAATGACCCACAAAGCACACAAAGATACACGAAGGCGGTTCGGCCGACTTTACCTCGTGGTCCCTTGTGTCCTTTGTGGTTAGAGTTCCTTATCTGTTTTTGTGGACCAAATTCCCTCCAACTCGAGGCCGTCGCTATCCACAGCCGCCCCCCTCATCGCCATCGTAGGCCGTCCCAACGTGGGGAAATCTACGCTCTTCAATAAGCTGGTGGGTTCGCGGCGAGCCATTGTGGGCAATGAGCCCGGCATCACGCGTGACCGACTCTATGGCGAGACCGAATGGCGCGGGCACCGCATGCGCGTGGTCGACACCGGCGGCATCCTGCCGGAAGACAATGACCACATTCCGTCCGAGGTTTTTCGTCAGGCCAAAACTGCTCTCGATGACGCTGACGCGGTCATTATGCTGGTTGACGGCCGCAGCGAACTCACCGCTCCCGACCTCGAACTTGCACGCCTGCTCATCCGCGCCGGCAAACCACTCTTCCTCGCGGTCAACAAAATCGACAGCGATAAGCAAGTGGCACTCGCTGAAGAATTTTATCGCTTGGGAATCCGGAGGTTGTTTCCCATCTCCGCCGAGCATGGCCGTGGTATCGATGACTTGCTCGACGCAGTTTTGGAAAGCTTGAAACTGGGGACTTTGAAACCTGAAACCACTGAACTCGCGGAAAACGCCGAGGATGAATGGGGTGTACGTACTACCACTGAGTCCCAAGAAATCAGAGTTGCGATCATCGGCCACCCCAACGTCGGCAAGTCCACGCTACTGAACCGGCTCACGGGCACTTCCCGCGCCATCGTCTCTCCCCTTCCTGGCACAACGCGCGATGCGGTGGATGAAATTGTTGAGCATGGCGGCCGGCGCATCCGCTTCATCGACACGGCCGGCATCCGCCGCAAGGGAAAGACAAAACTCATGGCGGAGAAACTCTCGGTGGTAATGGCGCGCAAGCATCTTGAAGCCGCTGACATTGCGCTGGTGGTGATTGACGCCACCGAAGGCGTGAGCGCACTGGACGCTTCCATTGCCGGCTACGCCCACGAGAGCGGACGCTCGGTAATCATCCTGGTCAACAAGTGGGACCTGGTTACCAGCGGCCAGAAACGCGGCGTGCGCCAATCGAAAGCTGCCCGCATGCAAGAGAGCAAGCGTCCCACCGACCGCAATGCATATGAGCAGCGTCTGCGATATGCGCTAAAGTTTCTGCGCTATGCGCCCGTGCTGTTCGTCTCCGCCCTGACGGGCAGGGGCACGGAAAACATTATTCCCGCCATCGAAGAAGTAGCCGCCGAGCGCCGCAAGCGCATCCCTACGGGCGAGATGAACCGGTTCCTGAAGACTGTGGATTTCGAGCGCGCGGGCGTTCCCTCCCGCCAACAGGTCAAGATCTACTACATGACACAGGCGGCGGTCGCACCGCCAACCTTCATTCTCTTCACCGACCGGGCGGTGAAGTTGCACTTCTCCTATCAGCGCTTCCTGGAAAACCAAATCCGCCGTGCCTTCGGCTTCGTGGGCACGCCAATTTGGATTAAGAACCGGGCAAGAGATTAGTCGCGAAAGCACTGTGCTCTCGCTGCGGGCTGTTAAATCAGCCCCACGCGGTCCAGTCCTGCATCGCAACGCATATCACCGTAGCGGCTTTGTATCAATGACGCTGTCCACTATGCTCGGGCTTGCTCCAGCCAGCGCTCAAGATAACTATGAAATTCAGGTTTATGGCGGCGAGACTGTCCCGCCGGGCACCACTATGGTTGAGTTGCACTCGAACTTCACTGCCAAGGGAAGTAAAACGAAGGTCGGTGGTCTTGAGCCGACCCATCACGCGGAGCATGAGACCATTGAGATCACCCAGGGCATCACCGACTGGTTCGAAACTGGCTTTTACATCTTCACCACCATCCAGCCGGAAGGCGGTTGGGAATGGGTCGGCGACCATATCCGTCCTCGCGTCGCGATTCCCGCGTCTTGGCACTGGCCGGTGGGGCTCAGCTTGTCGCAGGAGTTCGGTTACCAGAGGCGCAAGTTTTCTGCCGACACCTGGACCTGGGAAATCCGTCCCATCATCGATAAAAAAATCGGGCGCTGGTATCTCTCCTTCAATCCCACGCTCGATCGCTCGTTTCACGGGGAGAGTGTTCATCGCGGCGTGGAGTTTTCCCCCAACGCCAAGGTCAGCTTGGATTTCACACGACACATCGCTGGCGGTCTGGAGTACTGCGGCGCCTACGGTCCGCTCACCGGCTTTGATCCGCTGGCTGATCAGGGGCAGCAATTTTTCCCGACCATCGACCTGGATCTGGGGGCCGCAGTGGGAGTTCAACTTCGGTGTAGGGATCGGAGCCACGCGGTCGACTGATCACCTGATCATCAAGTGCATCCTCGGCCGTCGCTTTTCCTGGAAGCGCAATCGTGGAGCGCGTCCGCGTGCGCAATAGGAGCTACGCGATCGGTTCCGGACTCGGTGGCAAGGGCGGCGGCTCGGGGGCTGTGACCGGTGCTGGCGGCTCCGGATGCAGCATCGCGTCAAGGGCTGGATATCGCGATGCAAAGAAGTAGATCGAGTACGCCGGGAAGAACACGATAGCCGGCGTTGAGATCAGAGCGACAGCGTAGACAATCGCTGCCAGCAGTATGCTTCCCACCACTATGGCCAGAGTGATTGTGAAGACGTCCCACTTCAATCCTGCAGCCTTGCCGGTCAGAACTGCTACCGCGCCGAGTCCGCCAACCGGAATGAGCAAGATGAGTATGACAATGCTCGCAACGATGCCGATGACCACGGCTGCGCCTAGTGCCATGACGATCTTCATACCGACGTAGCCAGCGTACCCGCCCTTTTCGGTTTTCAGCATGGGCAATAGTCGACGCCATGCTTCCAGGGCACTCAGGTTCTCCAGTGCCATTTGTGGGATCACAAAATCTTTGGTTAGCACGTACACCGTTAGCCAGAGCACAAAAAAAACCAGCACAGCAAAGAAGAGCACAATTCCGCCGAGGATCAGCGGCACCAGGTGCTGGCTGGGCTGTTTCAGCCATCCTAGGGCGAGAGCAAACGCCGCCGGGATCCCCACCAGGATCGTCAATCCCATGACCATGGCGACAAGAACAAGAATCTGCCACACAAAATAGCGGAACCCAGGACCCTGTCGCCGTCCCCAGTTCTGGCGGATCTCGCAGCGCTTCGCGACTACGCTGTCGAAGAGGATAAAGCGGAAGACGCTGTTCAGGTACACCAGCAACAACCAGAGCACCACACCAGCGAACACCAAGAGAAGGATCAATCCGATATAAAGGCCGGGATTCGCGATGGGCAGCGACGCTCCGATTAGAAAGTGCTGTGACCCGCTGGTTCGCGTGGGCATCTGGAAATTGGCATTGCAGCCGCCCGAACTGAGTTCGCCCGCAAGCAGTCCGACGAGCGCCAGCCGCGCCCACTGACCTACGCGAAAAGGTCCAAACAATTGCTGCTTGGTGTGCTGGAAGGCCGGGCGGATGGAATCAATGGCGGATAGGGGCAAGAGCGCACCTCGGCTCAGGGATCGCGTGCAATGAAGGCAAGGTACTGGGAAATCTGCGCAGGGTCAATGGGATTTTGGGAAGGCAGAGGTCAGAAGGCAGAAGTCAGATTGCAGATTGCAGATTGCAGATTTCAAGAATCAGAGGCTAGACGCAGAATTGCTATCTAACGACGGGGACCAATTCACAGTTGAAACGCCGCGTGAGGAACGGGCTAGAGCGCTTGGCGGAATGCCTTTCACGATGTCACTTCTGCGCATTCTGACTTCTGCATTCTGACCTCTGACTTCTGCATTCTGACCTCTGACTTCTTCATTCTGACCTCTGACTTCTTCATTCTGACTTCCGCATTCTGACTCTGCTTTCCGACTTCTGCAATCTGACGCAATCTGCAATTGGCGACCGTTGTTGCCCAAGCTCATTCGTAGCGCAGCGCCTCTACTGGATCCAGCTTCGACGCCCGCAGAGCCGGCACCAAGCCACTCGCGACTCCCACCACGAGCAGCACCGCCGTCGAAAGCAGCACTGTGACCAATGAAATGCGCAAATGGATATCGCCCTTGCCGGATTCATCTTCAAACAGCGGTCCCATCATCGGCAAAGTGCCCACTGCCGCGGCAATCACATACGACACTAGAATGCCAAGCAAGCCACCTAGCAGCATTATCAAAAGTGTTTCAGCCAGGAACTGGAGTTTAATGTGCCATTTTTTTGCCCCCAGTGCACGCCGCAATCCGATCTCCCGGATGCGTTCATCCACCGACACCAGCATGATGTTCATCACGCCCACACCGCCGATGCCCAGAGTTAGGGTCCCGATAAACGTCAGCAGCACCTGAAGTCCAATGGTGAGGGCATCGATGATCGGGCGGAATTCTTCCCGCCCGAACATCTGGAATGCTTTCTTGTCCGTGGGTGAGAACTGCTGGCGCATTGCAATCGCTGCCAGCACTTGGGCCTCCGCCTTCTTTTCAAACTGTGGAGCAATCGGTTCGAACACCAGGACGGCGGCGTAGCGCGTATTCCACACGTCGCCTGCCGCCGAATATGGGATCCAGACCGATTCGTCGTCGCTGCTAAAGTAGTTACTCAACTGGATCTTGCGTTCCATCACGCCAATTACCGTGAAGTGCACGCCACCGATCAGCACCGTTTCGCCTACAGCCGGACGGCCGCTGAACAATTGCTCGCGGACGCGTCCGCCCAGGAAGCACACGCGCCGCCGCTCCAGTTCGTCAGCAGCATTGATCCAGCGGCCTTCGGCGGGGACTTCGTTGCGCATCTCGCCGTACTCAGGACAGACGCCGCGTATGGCGGCAGTACCTACCATGCGATCGCCGTAGCTGATGCCCGGCCTCTTGACTGTTTCCAGACAGGCATGCTTCACGAGAGGCGCGTCGGCTTTGACCATGTCGAGATCGGACTTTTCCAGCACGACCTTCTTCCCTGCGCGTTGCCCGCCCGGCTGCTCGCTCGTCTGTTGCGGCCAGCAGATCACAACGCTTTTTCCAAAGGCATTGAATCCGCTCACCAGGATGTTGCGGAAGCTGCTGCCGTACGCAATTAGTAAAGTAACGGTCGCGATGCCCCAAACGATGCCCAGCATAGTGAGCAAGCTGCGGGTGTAGTTCCGTTTTAGCGCGATCCAGGCTTCGCGGATGATTTCAGTTAGCATTGCCCTTTATTGGTAGCGGCGGCATCTTGTCGGCTGTCTGGCGAGCGTCCCGCCCGCCCATCGGGCCGCGGGGACAGCGGCGCTACATCATCCTCCCGCCTCATACCTCAGCGCCTCAATCGGATCTATGGACGCCGCGCGCCGCGCCGGATACAACGCGGAAAGCACCGCGATCGTTCCCAGCAGTCCCGTTGCCACCAGTCCCGACTTCCATGTCGGCAGCAATCCCGCAAAGAAATCCGGCATCGGCAGCAGATTCACTAGGGAACAAATGCCATACGCCACGCCGAGTCCGCAGCCGCCGCTGATCACTGCTATCAAGAGTGCTTCAATAAAAAACTGCCGCAGGATGGTATGTGCCGGAGCACCCAGCGCTTTGCGTACGCCAATTTCTCGCGTTCGTTCGCGCACTGCCACCAGCATCACGTTCATTACGCCCAGCCCACCCAGAAACAGCGTCACAACCCCGACCGCGCCAAGAAAGTACTTCATTCCATCCGTCATCTGACGGAAAGCTTTGGCCTCCTGCACGGTGTCCCAGATAGGGCAGGCCTCTTTGTCGTGCGGGTCGAAATTATGCAGTCGTCCCAGCGCATGTCGGATCTCATGCTTACAGGCTTCGTGTTGCTCGAGCGACTTGGGCGTCACCAAGAGTTGGTCGAAAGTGAATGGGGTGCCCGGCGGCTTATCCGGAAAATCTCGGCGCATAGCCGCAAAGGGGACAAAAATCTTGTTCACGTCCCATCCGTCGTAGCTGGAGTCCTGCTTCTTCTGAGCCATTACTCCGACAATTGTGTAGGGAATTTCATTGAGATAAAGCGTCTGCGCGACTGCATCGCGCCCGGAAAAAAGCTGTTTAGCGGCTTCCGTACCGAGAAAGGCTACGCGCCGCGCTTCCCTCTGGTCATCCCAGTTGTAGAATCTCCCGTGCCCAACCGTCAGGCTGCGGATATCCCCAAACTCTGGGAATGATCCCGTGACCAGCAGGGCCGCATTGTTGTATGCGCTGTGGGTGCGCACCGTATCCTGCTCAAGCTCCGGGATCGCATATTCGCAGTCTGGCGATTCGGCCTGTATAAACGGGAGGTCTGCGTCCTCCCAATGCACGGCGCGCCCGGCACGCTGTCCACCGGCTTGCAGGCTGGTGCGCCCGTGAAACACGATCATGATGTCTTTGCCAAGATTCTTGGCCTGGTCTTCCTGCCCTTTCCGCAAGCCTTCGCCCGCGGCCACCATAAGCACAATCGATACGATCCCCCAAGCGATCCCGAACATGGTCAGGAAGGTACGTAGCTTGTGCGCCCACAACGTGCGCAACACATCGCCGATGAGATCGCGCAGGACCATTTCTCAGTCTTTGGACGCCTTCGGCCGGCAAACGATAGCCGCCGCAACGGGAAGAACCCTGGCTTTAGATACGAAATCCAGCGCGATTTGTTGCAGGAATTGCGGGCGGGGCTGCCTGGCGGAGAGCCAGTTTGCGAAAGAGTTATCTTGGCACTGCTACTCGCAGTGGATGGTGGGTACATGCCCGCCTTGAATGAAAACTAATCAACTAGACGAAGCAGAGTGGTGTTGTACCGTCACCGCAAAGGCAAAACTTTATTTACAGTGGATGGTGGCTACATGCCCGCCTTGAATGAAGACTAATCAACTAAACGAAGCGGAGTTGTGATGTACCGTCAACCGCAAAGGCAAAACTTCCTGCTAACGACGACCACGCATCTGCGTCCAAAGTTGTAATCGCGAACGGGAATAGGACGAAACTTCTCGACAATCGAAGACGTACCTTGACGCGATGCTTGGAGAAACGCAAAGTGAGGAATTCAGTCGTGTTCCTGCCTGAATTCTCGAAGTGAAAAATTTGCGGGGTTAGAGGGACTGTCTCACGCTCGGTTTTGGCGGCCCAGGTGAGAACAATCCCTGAGTAGAGAGCGCAAGGTCTTGCGGCCCGGCTCTTCTGCTTAACCCCGACGCGCAGCATTGTAGGCCTTTCGCGGTGAAACGCAAGTTTTTTCCGCGTCAGGTGAGAACAAGGCCGCCCAGAACCGGTTCCCGACACATTTTCGGGAAGAGAGGGAAAAGTATGAAGCGCTCAACAATTTCCAAGAGCCTGCTGCTGGGCATGGCTTTGCTGCTGGCTACGGGAGCATTCGCGGCCAACAAAGGCTCTCTGCAAGTACAAGACCCAGTCACGGTAATCGGGAAACAACTGCCTGCCGGCGACTATCAATTGAAATGGGATGGCAAGGGTCCGAACGTAGAGCTGAGCATTTTGAAGGGCAACAAGGTTGTGGCAACAGTGCCGGCCCGGTTGGTCGACATAAACCAGTCCGCCTCCTCTGACGCTGCTGTCGTCAGGAAAAATGAGGACGGCAGCAGGTCACTGTCCGAGATCCGCTTCTCCGGAAAGAAATACGCGCTGGCCATCGGCGAAGAGGCGGCCACGGCAGACACTGGCGAGAGCACTGGCAAGTAAGCGAGTTGCACGAGGCCCAATGGGGAGCGGATGGGCTCCCCTTTTTCTCCCTGTTACAACGGCGTCGGCCCTGCCAAGTTCATTTGCGCAACGCTCCTCCAAGGGGCCTCTCGGAGGATCTGGTGTCCGACAAGGCGGCATCCCGCGCCGTGAATGTGTGTTGATCTGGGCTAAAAGGTTTTGGCGGAGTCGAGCAGGATGGTAACCGGGCCATCATTGACGAGTTCGACCTGCATCATTTCCTGGAAACGGCCGGTCTGACAGGGCAGACCAAACGAGCGGATGCGTTCGACGAAGTATTCATAGAGTTCACGGGCTTTTTCCGGGGGAGCGGCGGCATCGAACGACGGGCGCTTCCCGCGGCGCACGTCGCCGTAAAGTGTGAACTGCGAGACTACTAACACGCCTCCGCCAATCTCAGCAATTGCAAGATTCATCTTTCCCTTTTCATCTTCGAAGATGCGCAATCCGGCGATCTTGTCGGCCAGATAGTCAGCGTCAGATTCGGTGTCGGTTTGACAGACTCCGAGCAGAACCAATAGGCCGCGGCCAATTTCAGTGGTACTCACTCCATTCACGGAAACCTTGGCGCGACTGACTCGTTGGACGACAGCACGCATGATAGTCAGTGTCCAGTTTCCAATTTCGAGTTGCAAGCGAAGAAAATTGCTTGTCTGCCTTGTTCACAGCCGATCTGCTCTTGGCCGCCCTGCCGCGCCGACGGCGTCCACGCAATTTCTGCGGAAAGCGGGCAACGGTTTGTCCTTACAAATCTCTGATTGACGCTAGGCGATGCGGACACTAGAATCGCGTGTTTTCCTGACAAGGAGCTCTCGATTGATGCATCGTTTCACGATACGTCGACGACTAGGTTTGCTGCTCCTGATCACCGCGTTGGTGCCGGGAGCAGGCGCGGCTATGGCGCAGGCGGCATCAGCAGAC
>QIAR01000574.1 GCA_003225595.1 Acidobacteriota bacterium
ACCAGGTAATACGGAAAGAGCTGATAGGCGGTATCAGCAAAGAATGCCCCCATCACGTAGGCGGCAAGACTCGCCGTCAGAGCACCGGTCAAGATCCGCAATTCCTGGTCGTCCTGCTGGCGCAACAGCTTACGTGTCCGTCTCAAGTTTCGATATGCCAGTATCAGGATTGCCAGAAACAAAAGCAACGCGGGTATTCCGGCTTCTGCCCCAAGCTCGGTGTAGGTGTTGTGTGCCACGTGCCAGTTGCCTGAAAACACTTCGAAGTTTCCAGGGCCCACGCCAAAGACAGGGTTGTGCACCATGATGCTCAGACTGGTCTTCAGCAGTTCGCGGCGCCCCTCAGAGGAACTGCCAGATGTGAGCTGCCCGTTAGGACCGACGTCCTCTTTCATGGTGACAATCGTCTCAAGCCGGCTCAGGTAATGCGAGGGCGAAACCGCCAGTAAGGCGATGGCCCCAATGCCGGCTAGCAAGACTAACCCCAGGCGCCGTCCGCGAATTCCAAACTCCCAAAGAGCTACCGCGGCACCCGCAACCAGCGCCAAAAATCCGCTTCGCGAGTAGGTGGCTGTCACACCGTACAACATCCCGATGACACCAAGTGTCCACAGGCCCTTCTTGATGGGGCCACGGGCAAGCAGAAAGAAGGCCACGCACAACGGCCAGTTTATGGCTATGTTGATCGCCAAGTCATTCGGGTTCTCGAAAATGCCCCCCAGGACACCGGTTAACCGGCCTCCACCCCGATGAAGCAGGATGGAGACAATGGTCATCATCGCTACGGACGCAGCCTGCACGTACAAGAGCCTTCGCAATTGTGTGATCGAGACGACCAACATGCTGATCAACAACGCCACGATCACACCCTTGGAGAACTTGTCCATCACGGTGTGGAAGGCTCCTCCGCGCCAATAGGCGAATGGAATCGCGAGACACATTTGCAAAAGAAGTAGCAGGAGCAACTTGATTTCGAAAGGCAGCTTGACCCTGCCCTTCTTCGTGCCCAGGCCCGCGAGCAAGGCGATGAGGGCGACACCACCGGCAATCTTCCCCACGGGAATGGCATTCAGGCCGGGGATTACATCTGCCGGGCGCGTGTAATAGAGGATCGAGAATACCAACAGAGCCCGGTAGGCAAATGGATTTTTTTGCTTGTGCTCGGTCGGTTGCTTCAAGATTGCCGTAGTAGCCACCCAGCTATCCTCCCTGCTGCACGGGATGAGAAATGGGCAGGTCTATCAAATCGGCAACGTAGAGCGCGGTTACGGGGTGTTGGACCTTTTCCAAGTTGTAACTGAATTCGTTTTTGCATATGTCATGTGTGATCATACCCGTGGCCAGCAGAAGAACGCCCACGAGCAGCGCAGTTGAACGATACTTCGACTCGAATGCATTCCTCCATCTCACCCTCGAATCGCACCCCGTGCTCGTCGTTCTGGTCAACATAGTCTCCATGCCCCTTGCCGCTAACGAATCCACACCGCCCTTCGACCAGTTACAAAATTCACAAACGCCACCACAGCTGCGGTGTTGAGCACGACAAAGGTGAAGGCTACGTCCGCAGCCCTTGCCAAGGGGCCTTTCAATCGTGCCATGGCCAACAGGCTAAGCCCGTAAAACGCAACCTGCGCAACCAGGGCGACCCTGTAGATTGTGCCAGGGAGGAAGGTGGAAGCGCACAATGCAAACGCCAGCGCAAACGGCACCACTAGGCGCAACAACTTGTGACATACGAACTCAAAGCGGATGGGATTGGCTCTGCTCAGCAGCCATGGGGCGAGCTGTACTAATTGATAGTTGCCGCTGAGCGTCCGTACCTTGCGCGCGAACTCCCGGCCAGTACCCAGGTTCGGAGCGTCCCAGGCCCTTGCCCGCGGCTCGAATACCACTCTCGCACCTTGGCGAACTACCTGCATGGGTAAGTAAACATCGTCCAAGATTGTTTCCGGCGGAAGAGGTACCAGCAATTCCCGTCGCACCGCGTAAAGCGCTCCGCTCGCCCCGACCACCGACCCCGATGCTGATTCCAACTCGCGAATTTTCTTCTCGATGCTCCAGTACAGTCCGAGTCCCTTTGCGGCCTCGCCGGCACCGGGATTCCTCAGCATCAGCTCGCCGCTGACGCAACCCACGGCCGGATCAGCGAAGTTCTCCGCCAGTAGTCGCACGGCCTCGGGCTCAAGTGGTTGTCTCGCATCAGTGAAAACCACGATTTCGCCGTGCGAGGCCACGATCGCATCGTTCAAGCCAGCCGCTTTACCTCGCGATTCCTGGCTCACGATCACTCGAACGCGCTCGTTCTTCGCATACTCCGACAGAATTTCGTTCGTCCCATCTGTCGAGCCATCCGACACCAGTACGATCTCGCGCTGCGGGGCCGGATAATTCAGTGTCAGCAAATTTTGCAACTTGCTTTCGAGCACGTGCGCTTCGTTCCGCACAACCATCACTATGGAAACAGAAGGCTCACACGGACCGGATTTTACCGGCTGAAAGCGCCAGCGGCTACGTAGCCAAAGCCACGCCGCGTACCCGAGATGGGTGTACGCGATCACCGCCACTGATGCCCAGAAAACCCATTTCATTGGGCGCCCCGGCCCAACAGAACGATCTTGATAGTTTGAAACATGATCAGCAGATCGAGCCCTAGCGATGCATTTTTGATATAAAAAAGATCGTATTGGAGCTTCTGTTTCGCATCCTCCACAGTGTTGCCATACTTGTATCGGACCTGCGCCCATCCTGTAATACCCGGACGCACCACGTGCCGAACGGGGTAGTAGGGGATTTCTTTGCTCAACCACTCCACGAACTCCGGCCGCTCCGGTCGAGGCCCGACGAACGCCATGTCTCCTTTCAGCACGCACCACAACTGGGGAATTTCGTCCAGTCGTGAACTTCGCAAGAACCTGCCTACACGAGTAATGCGCGGATCATCATCTCCCGCCCA
>QIAR01000575.1 GCA_003225595.1 Acidobacteriota bacterium
AACAGGGGACAGAACGGTGGGAGGATGGATTTCGGGCACAACACTCCTACTCATGATCGGGCTCTTTGCGATGCAGCACAAGCGAAGGGACCAGCGCGAAACTCCTGGCTGAGCCCAAGCTTTTCCCGGAATGACTTGGCCGTCGCGTCGGCTTTGGAGGGCAACATGCCCTCCGACACAACGGGCAAGATGCGGGCCGCTACGAACACCATGAAACGCATTCTCATCGCTACTTTGAATCCGGGAAAGCTACGCGATTTCCGCGGTGCCGCGTTGTCACACGGTATAGACGTAGTTCCAGTGCCCAACCTCTCAGCGCTGCCTAGCGTGATCGAAGATGGAGTGACCTTCGAGGCCAATGCCTGCAAGAAAGCCGAACATTACAGCCGGTACGTGCCCGGCGAGATCGTTCTCGCTGATGACTCCGGTCTGGAAGTGGACGCACTGCATGGAGCACCGGGCGTCCACTCGGCGCGTTACGCTGCGGAAGATCCCCGAGCCGCGGAAAGCAATACGGAAGATGAAACTAACAATGCGCGGCTGCTGCGCGAACTGCGAGGTGCGCCGTTTGAAGATCGGCGCGGACGGTTTGTCTGCGTGATTGCCGCGGCGCAGGAGGGGAAAACGGTTACAGTCTTTCGTGGCGAGGTGGAAGGCCGTATTCTCGAGTCGCCTCGCGGGAGTGGTGGATTCGGTTACGACCCTCTGTTTTACTTCCCGAAAATCAAGAAGACATTCGCGGAGCTCACGCCTGAAGAAAAAGCGCGCTATAGCCATCGCGGGGCGGCATTTCGGAAGTTCCTATCGTGGTGCGAGCGGACATCCACCGCTGGTTTTGGCTTCTGACCGCAGCGGCTCGGTATGGAATCTTGATAGGATTCGGGGAGCCAGCGGGAGACTTTCTTTTGACCACTGGCTACGCGGCCACACCCTTTCGGAAGGATTGCACAGCTTGTTCTTCAGTGTCGTATACCTCGAAAATCGTGACCAGTTTCGTGACCTGGAGCAGATCTCCAACGCGCGGCGTCAGGTTGGCCAGCTTGATCGCGCCACCGCTCTTGCGCCCGCTGGTATACAAAGCTACCAAGGTGCCGAGCCCGCCGGAATCGATATAGCTCACGCCACCTAAGTTAAGCACAATGCGATTGTTTTGAGTGATCAACTGCTTCAGCGTTTCTCGCAGGCTGGCCGATTCTTCACCAAACACGATCCGGCCGTTGCAATCCACGATCATAATGCCATCAACCGTACGATTACTCAGTTTGAGTTGCACGGGGAGCCCTCCTCCGGCCCGTTTCGACGGACCATTACAGCCCAAAAATCGTACCGCTTAGGAGGTTGTTCTCGCAACTTTTTGGGGAAAAAAAGCAGAGCGCAACCAGATTGTCGGAGCTGTGGGGTAAGTAGGCGGGAATCTCGCTATACAAGCAACTGATCCCAGGCTGGAAGCAATTCGCTTCAAGAAATAGTCGATGCGCTGAACCATTGGTTCAGGTCATGGTGACTACCCGCCACAGCCGTCGGCCTTCTGCGCTTGCCAGAGAGCGCTCTTCGGAAGGCTAAGACCCTCCAGAAGACGCTCGAAGTCGGTTGACTATTCAAGCGCAAATGGTAGAACTACGGCGCAGATTACGCCCCTCGTCTCAAGGCGAGTTCCGCGGTCCAGTTCGTCCCACCGTGGCTGGCCACGTAAAGCGCAAGTTCCAGCCGGCTCCATACGCCCAGCTTGTCGAATGTCGCCCGTAGATAGTTCTTTACCACCTGTTCGGTCGTACCTATGAGTACTGCGATCTCACGGTTGGTGAGACCTGTTACGCCCGTTGCAGGTAAAGAAGATAAAGCACTTAACTCGGCAGAATCCGGCAAAGTCCGGCAAAATCCGCAACCCCCGCGCAACCAGAACCCGGCGCTCCCGGCCGGCAACAAATCTATTAGTGATGAAGACAGTCAGTGACTCCATTCACGACAGGCAAAAGGACGACATGAGGTGTCGCAAAGCAATGACAAAGGCTAAGATCGACGCAAATCGCCAAAACTCCAAGCGATCGACTGGTCCGCGAACTGAGCAGGGCAAACGCATCGCCAGGTTTAATGCCGTAACACTCGCGCTATTTGCGAAGCACATCGTCATTCCCATTTGCGATGGCTACGGCAGCGAAAAGGAGTTTCAG
>QIAR01000576.1 GCA_003225595.1 Acidobacteriota bacterium
CACTTCGAACCGCAGGCCATCATCTTCCACGACTTCACCTTTTTGTGGGATTCGTCCCGCCAGTTCGCTGACCAGCCCCGCCACGGTGGCCGATTCTTTACCCTCGGGGCGGATGCCAAACAACTCATCGAGCCGGTCCACATCCATGCTGCCGGGCACTACGTAGGAGTGATCGCCCTCGCGCACGATCTGCGCCTTCTCGTGTTCATCGCCGATCTCGCCAACAATTTCTTCGATCAGATCTTCGATCGTCACAAGGCCAGCCACGCCGCCGTATTCATCTACCACAATGGCCATACGGACGTTTTTCTTCTGCATCTCGCGGAGCAGATCGCTGCCCAGCTTGCTCTCCGGCACAAAGTAAACATCCTTGCGCATAAGCGCGCCCACAGTCCGAGTGCGAGCTTCGCTATCCGGCACCTGTAGCACGTCCTGCGCGTAGACGATTCCTTTAATATTGTGAATACTGCCTTCGTATACGGGCACGCGCGAGAAGGGCTTGGTCTTCAGCAGTTCAATGAACTGTTCGACGGTAGTATTCACCGGCACGGCCATCATCTCCGGACGCGGCTTCATGGCCTCGCGCACGGTCTTGCCGCTGAACTCCACCACTGATTGGATCAGGTCGCGGTCACCTGCATGGATGATGCCTTCCTCCTGCCCCGCCTCGATGAGCGCATCGACTGCTTCGGCCGGGCTTTCCGGCTGCTCTTCCACATGTTCCTTGGTCAGCGATGTCACGGACTGCAAGAAGCCCAACACGAGGGTTGCCGGCAAAATCAGGTAAATGAGCATGCGAAGCAACAGCGTCCAGCGCGTCAGCCATTGGCCTTTGGTACGGCAGAAAAACACATACGGCAGGAATTGGTTGAATACGATGACGATGAGCACCAGGGTAAGCGTGGCCTGCAAGATTTCATGCACGCTCCAGGCGCGATCGCGGAAAACAGTGAAGCCGATCAGCATCGCAATCGCTGCAATGATGAGCTGGGTGAGAATCGACATCGAAAGCGATGCTCGCGCCCGGCTGACTCGCAGCCTCGGTTCGACCTTCTGTTCAAAAACATCAATATTGTCCTGGAACTCGCGCGAGAGGAATTTTCCAATTTCCTGGTATACGCGGTCGACATAAGAGACCAGCACCAGCAGCCCGAGCAAAAGCACAAACGCTATACCGACCGCGATCATCTGCTCCTCCGCATTGGTCGGGCTCCCCGCAGTTCTTGTTGGTGCACTCTGCGGTTCAAGCTTTCTCTACCAGCTTGTTGATTTCTCGCAAGCAATCCTGTTGGCAATCCCAGTGTGTTCCGCAGCCCTTCTTCACGGCTTGCCATTTCGCCGCGATCACGCTCATGGTCATACCCGGCGAGGTGCAGCACGCCATGGAGCGTGAGGATTCTAACCTCATCTGCCGCCGAGTGCCCCAGCTGACGCGCGTTCTGGGCCGCTATGTCCGCAGAAATGGCAATGTCTCCGGCAAAGTCTTTCCCCAATCCAAAGATTGGAGGAAAAGATAAAACGTCCGTAGGCCCATCCTTTCCCCGAAACCGTCTGTTCAGTACGCGTAACTCGCGGCTTGTGGTCACGAGCACGTTCACCGTCCCCCGCAAGCGTGCGGCACGCTTCGCACGTGCCACAAATCGCTCCAGCGCCGATTCACTCAGCCCTGCCACTCGTTTTCGTAAAATTACCATCCAGGTAGCGTCGGCATCTTGCCGGTTGTCCGTTGTACTTCGCTCACGCAAGCTATTTTTGGGCATCCAGATCGTCCCTGAGCGCAGCGCAGGAGCTATATTTTACTGATCCTTACGAGATGCATAGGCCCTTCGCTTCGCCCAGAATGACACGCTACTGGCAGTTTTAATCCGACTTCGCGCGACTGACAATCGTTTGCATCCAAAACAAACAGGAGGGCGCCCTTGGGTACCCTCCTGACGGATCGATCCTATCTTACTCTCGAACCGGATTTTCTTCCGATGGAGCCACGGCTGTCTTCTCCTGCGGGGGAGTGGTTTCCCCGGCCCCGTTCGTCTTCCCGTTCGTATGGCCCTTCGCGTCGAGCAGCAACATCTGTTCTTCCGCCACCCGCGTCTTGTGCTCGTCATAGGCGCGAATAATGCGCTGCACCAGGTGATGGCGAACGACATCGCTCTCGTCAAAGTACACAAATGCTAGCCCCTCGACTCTTTTCAGGATGTCGACAGCCTCCAGCAGACCGCTGCGCCGCGCATTCGGCAGGTCGATCTGCGTGATGTCCCCGGTGATCACTGCCTTTGAGTTGAATCCCAGACGCGTAACAAACATCTTCATCTGTTCCGATGTCGTGTTCTGCGCTTCGTCCAAGATCACGAACGAGTCGTTCAGTGTGCGCCCACGCATGAACGCAATGGGCGCGATCTCGATGACATTCTTCTCGAGGTAGCGGTCGACCTTCTCTGGATCGAGGATGTCGTAGAGCGCGTCATAAAGCGGGCGCAGGTAAGGATCGATCTTGTCCTGCAGCGTGCCGGGCAAAAATCCCAGCCGCTCACCCGCTTCTACTGCGGGACGCGCCAGGATGATGCGGTTGACACGCTTCGCCAGCAGCGCCGAAATGGCCATCGCCACGGCCAGGTAGGTTTTGCCCGTACCCGCCGGCCCGATGCCGAACACCATGTCGTGCTTCTCGATGGCTTCGAGATAGCGGCGCTGGTTGACACTCTTAGGCTGCACCGTGCGGCGCCCCAACGAGCGCTGTCGGCCTGCCTCCGCCAAACTCCGCAGCGTGGCTTTGGGATCCGCCATCAGCACGCGCAACATGCTGTTCATGTCGCCGTTGTTGAAGGTGTATCCAGAGCGTTGCAGGAAATCGTAATCGGAAAAAACTTGCTCGGCCCGGGCTACGTCGCGCGCTGCCCCCTCCAGTTCGATAGAGTCGGACCGCAAATCGATGTTGATGTTCAACCCATCTTCCAGCACGTGCAGATTTTCGTCCCGCGTGCCGAACAGGGTCTCAACGTGGTGGCTGATATCAATACTCTTCTTCATTCAGTAGCTGGCGCTTTCCCTCCTGTCGTATGGGACGGACACCTCCGTCCGGGCCAATCCGCAGGGTCGGCAGCATGCAAACCCTACACTCGCCCGATACTTAGATGTATTTACCCCATAGTAGGCATACTTATGCCCCAGCTTTTTACCAAGGCAAGATTGTTCTCTCTGGGTGTGGAACCAGCCGGGGTGCTCGCTCCCAAGGTGCAAGCAACTGCCATTGAGGATAGGGTACCCCGCTCTGGATAGGTAGTCAATGGTGCAACCACAGTGCTCTGCCCGGGGCTGTTTCCCACAGAAATTCAGATCCATGACGCTAGACTCCTTCGCCTATAGCATCCAGCGCTGATGCCGGCACAGCCCTTGTCCTTGCCCAGGTTCGCAGGGCTTCGATTTCCTCCGCGCGCGTCGTCGAGAGCGGCACGGTCCCTGAGAGGGCGTCCAGTAGCGCCTGCGTAGTCACCGGATACTTCTGTGAGTATGCGGCATACAGTGCCGTTTGCACGACCGACTCAATTTCCGCGCCCGAATACCCATCTGCTGCCGTGGTCACGCGATTCAAATCAAAATCTGCCGGGTTGCGTTTTCTTTTGGCCAACTGAATCGCAAAGATTTGCTTGCGCTCCGCTTGGTTGGGCAGATCCACGAAGAACAGTTCGTCAAAGCGCCCCTTGCGGATCAACTCTGGCGGCAGTGCCGTGACGTTGTTACATGTCGCTGCCACGAATACCGGCGCCTTGCGGTCCTGCATCCAGGACAAGAACGCCGCCAGAAGCCGCGACGAGACGCCCGCATCCGCCGACGCCGAATCCGGCCCGCTCCCGGCAAAGACCTTCTCCAGTTCGTCAATCCACAACACACATGGAGCCAGACCTTCCGCGACCTGAAACACCTTCTGAATGCGCTTTTCGGTTTCGCCAACGTACTTGTCGTACACCGCAGCCGTATCGAACTTCACCAGCGGCAATTTCCATTCGCCCGCGACCGCCCGCGCACACATGCTCTTGCCGCAGCCCTGCACGCCGAGAATGATCATGCCTCGCGGTGGCTCCAAGCCAAACGCACGCGCCTCATCCTCCCAAGCACCCCGCCGCTGTGCCAGCCAGTGCTTCAGATTGTCGAGCCCGCCTATGCTGGCCATGGTGTCTGACACTTCGACAAAATCCAGCATCTCCGAGCGCCGCAACAATTCTTTCTTGGCCTCAAGAACATCTGTCACCGTCTCGGCGCACAAGCCGTAGCGTGCGACTAGAGTCTGCGAGATGGCCCGCTCGGCCCCTTCTTCGGTCAGGCCACGAAGATTGTTAGCCATGGCGTCCAGGCCCATACCGTCTAGCTTGCCCTGGAATGTATGAGTCTTCGACAGTCTCGCTAGCGTCTCGTCGATGATCTGACGCAAGCGTTGGCGGTCAGGCAGCGGTAGATCGAGAAATTCCACCAGGCTGGCAAGTTCCGGGGGGACCGTGATCGCGGGGGCGGTGATGATAACGGTGCGCCGGTTGGTGGAAAATTTCTGTCCCACATCGCGGAGTCTCCGCACTACAACCGGATCTTCCATATGGCGGTGGAAGTCTTTCAGAACAAATACCGCCTCAAGGGTGAGGGTTTCCAAGTTGGCCAGTGCCTGGACAGGATCTTGAGTGTTGTAGATGGCAGCATGCCTTGAGTCCGGCGCATCCGGATCTGCCGCATGTCGTGCCCCATTGATACGCGCCTGAAGCGCCGTACCAGATGGCAATGCGGGTGAGTTGCTTCCTGATCGCGTTAGTCCGTCGGCGATCGTCCACTCGAAAACCACCATATTGAGGTCGGCGGAGGCCGTTCGCACCAGTTGAAGGGCGCGGGTCTCCTCCACCGTCTCCATGATCACGATGGGAGTAGAAGAATTGATCAGGACCTTGAGGCGCTCGACAACGTCGGCTATATCCGTTTGACCAGTCAAGAGTTGCTCCCGTACAATAACGTATTCGGCACCCACCCGAACATCTCTCTGGCAAAACGAAGGTAACCGA
>QIAR01000051.1 GCA_003225595.1 Acidobacteriota bacterium
GCATTGATGCGAGTTTGATACCCGCGTTGCTGACGGAACCAGCGAAGCAGGTCCGCATCCAGGCGCATGGTGACGATTTGCTTGCGCGCAGGCCAGACTACCTTGGCATTCTTCCAAAACTTTTCGCCGGTGGCATGCGCGTCAGGATCAGCGGCAATCCCCTTGCGAATTTCGGTGTCGCTCATGCGCCGGAGCCGCTCCCAGTCGGTGCTTCTAGGACGCTTAGCTTTCGACGTTCTGCCAGTAGTAGCGCCTTTCGTGCGCCTCCGAGCGCCACGCTGAGATGATGCGTCTTTCATCTTCGCTCCTGTCCGAATAGACAACGGTTATTTCCAAGCCATTTACCAAGCCGATGGCGTATATCCTTAGCTCACCGTAGTCAAAACGTTCATCGACCTGCTCAACCGGCGGTCCCTCAAAGGTACGTCTCGGCCGTCGAGAAAAATGGCTGCCGCCGGTAACAACTGAAGGTGACGAAATGCGACTGTCCGGATTCCTGAAAGCGCCGCAGACCCCTCGACATGAACCGAACTTGCACCCACGCGGGATTGAGGTAAAGCGTCGCCCAGGTTAGCGCCCAAAACCGGGACGCGAACCTGGGGCACCAGGCACCAGGCTATATTGACTATTAAAGCTTAAATAGCTAAAATAGCCATTGGGTAGAAAGATCATGCCTGTCACTGACAAAGATCGCGCTTGGGTCACCGCTACTGAGGCAAAGAATAAATTTGGGCGCCTGCTGGAAAAGGCCATGCAGGGTGGCGTCGTCGTGATCACAAAGCACGACGCACCCAAAGCTGTCCTGATTTCCATGGATAAGTACACCGCTCTCGCCAGCGCTCCTGAATCCAGGATCAACACGTTGAGCGCTGAATTCGATTCGCTTCTCATGCGCATGCAGGGGGCGGGGGTGCGGAATTCGATGCAGGCGGCTTTCCGCGCTTCGCCAAAGCAGCTGGGAAAGGCCGCGGTCCTGGCTGCGCGGAAGCGTGGATAAACCTTTTCGGGTTCCCCACATCTATGTGCTCGCGGGAGCCAACGGCGCTGGCAAGAGCAGCCTTATGGGGGCGATGCTGTTGCAACAAGGAGTGGAGTACTTTGACCCCGACCACGCTGCACAGCGCATCTTGTGTGCCAATCTTTTGTCTGCCAACCCTGGCATATCACAGTTGGAAGCCAACAGCGCGGCCTGGCATGAAGGCAAGCGGCTGCTCGAAACTGCTATCACCGAAAAGCTCGATTTTGCCTTCGAGACCACGCTCGGGGGAAGGACCATTGCCAATCTTCTCGACAAAGCGCTCTCGGAAGGGATTGAAGTCAGGATTTGGTATGTGGGTCTGGACAGTGTCGAGCGCCACATCGCGCGCGTGCGCTCCCGAGTGGTGCAGGGCGGACACGATATTCCGGAAGAGAGAATTCGTGAGCGATATACTCGGAGCCGGCTCAATCTGATCCGGTTGCTTCCGCGATTGACCGAGCTTCTGCTTTATGACAACAGCGAAGAAGCCGATCCCCGGACAGAAACGGCACCTGAACCGGGTCTTGTTCTTCGCCTCGTTCAGGGCAAGATACGTGAAACCTGTGAACTGACCCGCGTTCCGGAGTGGGCGAAATCTATTCTCGCGGCAGCTCTGAAACTGAATCCGACAAGCTAAAGTTCTGACCGCTTCTCAGGAGTGCCAGTAGAGGCTATATTGTCTGTCCGCCGCGGCACGAGCAAATCCATGGGTTCTTCCCAAAGTTATCCTCCTACGGAAGAAGCGAAGGAAGGTCGCGAGCACTGTGGAGGATGCGAATAATTTGCAGCGGTTTCTTTTCCGGGTCGTACACAATCAGGTAGTTTGGATACGGCTGCACTGCCCAGAAGCGGACAGGGAGAGGAGTCAACTCTTTCCTAAGTCGTCCCGCGAAAGGCGAATCGGAGAGAAAATCGCAAGCCCGAAAGACCGCGTCCTCTACCCGATCGGCTGCGGCGGGATTGTCTTGTGCTATGAAACTCCAAAGGTCGAAGAGATCGGCAACAGCTTGAGGCGTGAACTGATAACTGCTCATTCCTGGCGCGGCTTACCGGAGTGTGCGCGCTTCAAGTCAGTGAGCCTGGAACGTACGGCATCCTCGTCGATCAATTCTCCGCGCTGGGCAGCTGCGTAGCCTTCATCGATCTTGGCTGCAATCTCTACGCGATTCTGGGCCAACCAAGCCTCTTGTTCGTGAAGCATGGAGACTGCGCGCTCCACAAATTCGTCCACCGTTTGGTAGGAGCCCCGCTGGACGTCCTGCTTGATCATTTCCTCCAGCTCGGGCTTAAGGCGGATTTCCATCACGACATTCTACCCCACGCCCGACGTTTGCATCGCGCGGAGGAGGGCGTCCGCGCCACTGCGCGCGGTCAGCCGGATTACTGTTGCAAAATCCTCGTTACACCCGGAACTGCTTGAATAGATCGTTAATGGGATAAAGTTCTGGTTGTAAGCTTCGAAGCAAGTATGCCGAAGAGAGAAGCTTTGAAGATCCGATCCGCCGTTGCTGAGGATATCCCTGCCATGCTTGCCTTAGAGCGACATTCGGCAAGCGCCGCCCATTGGCGGCCGGAGCAATATGACAAGGTGTTCAGCCGGCTTAATCCGCGGCGCCTCGCGCTGGTGATTGAAGAAGAAGGCACCGATGGAGAAGCCGATGTCCAAGGATTTTTGGTGGCACGGGCGGTTGAGAGAGAGTGGGAGCTTGAGAACATCCTCGTCGCGGGAAGAGCCCGGCGGCGTGGGCTCGGGACCCGACTTCTGGGCGAGTTTATTGATCGGGTGCGCGCGGAAGGGGCTGAATCATTGTTCCTGGAAGTCCGAGAATCGAATCGGCCAGCACGCGCGCTGTACGAAAGGTGGGCATTCGTCGAGAGCGGTCGCCGCAAAGGATACTATGCCAATCCGACTGAAGATGCGGTGGCTTACCGGCTTTCCTTTGTTTAGTTTGCATCAGGATTTGTGCAACATGAAGGGCATAAATACAGGTAACAAATAGCCCTGGGATCTGTGGATTTCTGATTGAACCGGCCTAGGTCGTGTGGTAGGTTTAAGGTCTACAAAACGGGCAGGGAGGTCTGCTGGATGTTCACTCCGAGAGACCAACTCCTGGCCAGTCATGACGAGTTCCGTCGGCTGGCGCAGGAGCATACGCAATACGCACAACGGCTTGATTCACTCACCCAGAAACGTTATCTCACTGAAGACGAAAAGCTCGAAGAAGTAAGGTTGAAGAAGCTGAAATTGCGTCTCAAGGACCAGATGGAGTCCATTGAGCGGCAGTACCGGCAGCAGGCACAACAGCACCAAGTCGCCTAATTCCTGGTGAAACAGAGCGTCCCCGACGCGGCGACGCTCCTATAATGTCCGTAATAAGGCGCTTGTAAGCGCCTTTTTTTATTGCATTTACACTAATAACAGGTGGGGACCGCGTCTACCGGCAGATGCCTGCACTATAATTTTATAATCTTCCATGGTCGCCGACGGCTACTACTACGCGATCTCGCTTTTCGGCGCAGCCTTGCTCATAGGCTGGCTCACGGCAGCAGTCTGGGCCGCCCCGGCCCTGCTGCTGGCGGCTTTTCTCCTGTGGTTTTTCCGGGACCCGGAGCGGACGATTCCGAACTCAGGTGGCGCCGTCGTTTCTCCCGCAGACGGGAAGGTGACTGATGTCTCTCCCGTATTCGCCGGGGGCGCGAAGCAGATGCGGATCAGCATTTTCCTGAATGTGCTTGATGTACACGTGAACCGCTCGCCGATTGCGGGAATAATTCGCGATGTTCGATATCAACGCGGAGAATTTATGAATGCCATGGGAGCCAATTGCGCGGAGCAGAATGAGCAGAATATTGTTACGGTCGAGGGTGAAGGCCAGAGGGTAATCTTCAAGCAGATTGCGGGGTTGCTTGCTCGGCGCATTGTGTTCAATAAAAAGATCGGTGATACTCTGGCCCGGGGGGAGCGGGTCGGCATGATTAAATTTGGATCCAGAGTAGACGTGCTGCTCGATGCGACGGCCAGCCTGCAAGTGCGAGTCGGAGACCGGGTAAAGGGCGGAGCCAGCGTGCTGGCCTACTTTGAGCCGAATAGGCAGGAACTGGCGTCGGTGGATGCAGAAAAAGTCGGCCAAGGAGAACGGTGATGGACGATCAAGCTCCCAAGCGTCGTAAGGAAGACCAGCCTTCGCGTCGATTACGCAAAGGGATGTACATCCTGCCATCCCTGTTTACCACTTTGAATATAGCGGCAGGATACTATGCGATCCTTCAGATCACGCACGCGACCGTAGCCGAGCCCTGGCACCTGGATAATGCGGCCAAGGCGATCGGGTTCGCGGTTCTGTTCGATGGATTGGATGGACGCATCGCGCGCATGACCAAGACAAGTAGCGATTTCGGCCGTGAGTTGGATTCTCTCGCTGATGTGATCACGTTCGGATTGGCTCCTGCTCTGTTGGCGTGGATGTGGGGTTTCCGGCTGCTGCCCTCGCTTTCCAACGCCGAGCTGCACACGAAGCTCTTACAACTGGGGGCGATTTCCAGTTTCCTGTTCCTCATTGCGGGCACGAGTCGGCTGGCACGGTTCAACATCACGGTAAATCCGCAGCCCTCGAATCCAGGCCGCCCGGGAAAGAAATATTTTGTAGGCATGCCCATCCCCGCCAGCGCCGGAGTGGTTGCCGCCATGGTGCATTTCTCCGACGGAGAACCAGTTTCCTCCTGGTGGATGGCGCTCACCTGGTTGCTAGTGGTGGTGGCCCTCGCCTATCTCATGGTAAGCACGTGGAGGTTCTACAGCTTCAAAGAGATTGACCTGCGCTCGCGCCAGCCCTTTCGCCTGATTATTTTCTTTGGACTGCTTTTCGCCGGCATCTGGTATTTCTCGGGGCCGTTGCTGTTCGCGATCGCGCTGCTCTACATGTTCTCCGGCGTGTTCTGGCGGCTGCAGTGGGTTTTCAGAAGGAGAAGCAACCGGCCTCCGCCTCCGGCATACAAGGAGGCTTCCCAGACTTCATGAGTTCTCATTCGAAACCGGTCCCCGCCTCTCATGCTGAACCATTGCGCGGCGGTAATCTATACCGGCTGGCCATCGTGGGGGCAGGCACGCTCAAGGGCAAAGAGGTGGCCGAGGTGCTTGAGGACCGCAATTTCCCCAGTCTGGATGTCAAGCTCCTGGATGACGATGAATCGCTGGGGCAATTGGAGGCGGTGAAGGACGAAATTACGTTCATCCAGAACGTTCGCAGCGAACAATTCGAGCACATTGACTTCACGTTTTTTGCCTCAGACCAAGAGTGTACGAGAAGAAATTGGAAGGTTGCGCGCACTGCAGGCAGCGCCATTATCGATCTTTCCTTCGCGCTGGAGGATGAGCCAGAATCAGTTGTGCGATCGCCCTGGATCGAGCGCCAACTGGGACAAATGCAGCCCCCTGAACTGCAGCCGGGTCCTTCCGTGGGGGCGCATCCTGCGGCAGTTGTGCTCGCGCTACTGTTGCTGCGCGCCCAGAAAGCGGGCAATGTCCGTCGCATCGTGGTGACATGTTTCGAGCCGGCTTCCGAACACGGTCAGAAAGGCATGGATGAACTCCACGAGCAGACAGTCAACCTGCTCTCCTTTCAGCAATTGCCGAAAAACGTCTTCGACACGCAGATAGCGTTCAACATGGTTACCCGATATGGGGAAAGATCAGCACCGCCGCTGGATTACGTGGAGCAGCGCATCCTGAAGCATTACCGCAAGATTGCCGGCGGGGACCTGCCCCAGCCATCGCTCCTGCTGGTGCAGGCGCCCATTTTTCATGGACACGCTTTTTCCGTGTACCTGGAGATGGATCAGCCGGTTGCGATCGGGGACATGGCGCAGGCGTTGGCAGGGGACCACGTAACCATCACTCGCCTGGCCGAGGACGCACCCAGTAATGTGAATGCTGCCGGTCAGGGCGACATTCTTGTTTCCGTGGGTCGCGACGCCAATCACGAAAACGGGCTGTGGCTTTGGGCGGCATCTGATAATCTGCGGATCGCCGCAATCACTGCGGTAGAGTGTGCGGAGAGCATGGCCGCGAGCCGGCCGCGGGGAAAGATCCAATGAAGGTTTGGGCGGCCGCTCTGGCTGCTTTGCTTTGCATCGGAGCCACGGGATGCGGGTACCATACGGCAGGGCACGCGGTTCAACTGCCGGAGAATGTTAAAACTATCGCGGTCCCCGCGTTTATCAATCAGACACACACGTATCGCGTCGAACAGACCCTGACAGCGGCGGTAATTCGGGAGTTCACTACGCGCACGCATTACCATATCTCGAATGACGCGAGCGACGCTGCCGATGCAACCCTGCGCGGCACTGTGGTTTCCACCTACACGGCGCCGCTAACCTACGATTCGCAGACTGGGCGCGCAGCCAGCGTGCTGGTGATAGTGAATATGAAAGTTTCGCTAACCGATCGCCAGGGAAAAATTCTGTTTGAGAATCCATCATATGTGTTTCGCGAGCAGTACGAGGTGTCGCGCGAGCTCTCCAGTTTTTTTGAAGAAGATTCCCCGGCCCTGGAGCGGCTATCGCGCGATTTCGCGCGCACGCTGGTGAGCAATATCCTAGAGGGTTTCTGATAGACGAGGTTTCTGATAGACAAGGGTCTCTGAAGATGGAGGGTTTCTGAATGCGGGCTTTCGCGCAGGCCGAACGCTTCGTTTCTGAAGTGGAGGCACGCAAGCTCCGTCCCGCCTACGTGTTTGTCGGGGCTGAAGTATTTTTTCGCAAGCGCTTTCGGGAAGCGATTCTGGAGCACCTCGTCCCCGTCGATCTGCGTGACTTCAGCCTGTTTGATTATGATTTGGCGGAGACGGATCTCACCGAGGTTCTCGATCGGGCGCGCACGCCTTCGCTGATGGCGCCCTTCCAGGTTTTCTTTGTGCGCGGCGTGAAGAATCTTTTTGGCCGAGGTTCTAACGAGGATAAGCTCGCGGCGATTGAAGAGTACTGCAACAATCCCAACCCCGACGCGTTGCTGATCCTCGTCGCTGACCACATCAGCATTCCTGCCGACGTGCGGCGCATGGACATGACCGATAAAGAGCGCTACGAACGCATTCGCGAGACGTTGGGCCAGTTCTGCGGGATTGTGGAACTGGCGCGCGTCGAAGAAAGCCAAGCCGTGCGCTGGATTGGCGAGTACTGCACCAGCCGTGCGGTGAAGATTGACAGCGACGGCGCGCGCGAGCTAGTGGATGCACTGGGCGGCGACATGATGATGATCTCCAATGAACTGGAGAAGCTGATCCTCTATGTCGGCGAAAAAAGACATATCAGCCTGGGCGACGTCGAAACCTTGGTGCTGGCAGCCAAGCAGCGATCACTCTATGAGCTGACGGATGCGATCTCCGCAAAAGATCGGGTGCGCGCGCTGGAAACTCTGGACGCGATTCTCAGTGCGGGCGAAGGAGACGAGGCGGCGATCGGGCACCTCTATATGCTGGCGAAAACCTTCCGGCAAATGCTGGTGATTCTTGAGCGCAAAGTGCGCGACCAGCGGGGGCTGTGGGCAGCGTTGTGGCAGGGATTTCGCGTCCCTCCTTTCGCGGCGGAAGACATCATCCGGCAGGCTCGGCGATACAAGTCGAAGCGTGAACTGACGCGGGGGATTCGCCTGATTGCGAAAGCCGATCTGGCATTGCGTTCTAATCCAGCCAGCAAGCGGCTGGTGCTGGAAAAATTAGTGCTGGACCTTACGGCCGAACCCAAGCCGGAGTTAGGCTGGTCGCAGGAGGAGTTGTCGGTGTGAAAGAAGCTGTTAGCAGTTAGCACTTAGCGCTTAGCGGTCAGCATACAAAACCTTCCGTATGTCCAAGAAGCCTGTGGATAGACCCTCTCGTCATGCGGGCAACGCTTCATCGGGCGTGGGGCAAGGGCTCGATTTTCTGGGCTATCACTTCAGCCCCCAAGGGCTGAGCGTGGCCTCAAGTGGAGAAGCCTCTGGGAATGTGCGCTCCGGCTTTACGAGCAAGAGCCGGGAGCGCGAGTTCTGCATCGGGCGTCAGATGGAGGTTAACATCGTGATTGCCCTTGGTGGCGTGCCGGTGGACAGCTAGGGGGGCTCGCTGGCCCCCGGTTTCCACCTTCATTGGCAGTCGTTGTGCCGTGGGTCAGGCGCTGGCGGACCTGCAATGCAAGGGATCGCGCCTAGATATTCGTAGATCGCCCGGAGGTCGTGGTCGGTCATGTTCTGGTCAGCGAACCACGGCATTACTTGGAGAAGATCACCGTCGAACGGAGGGGGGAGGCAGTTTGTGGTTACGGTAGCTGAACAGGTTGGATGGAGGTGATCCAGGTCCACGCCTGTCCTCATGATCTGAACAAACTCTGAAAACGTGTGGCCTCCTTCAGGCAGCCCAGTTTTGTCGGGTGTCAAGTTGCGGGAGACAATGTGGACAGAACCTCCCGGCACTACAGGACCGAAATCCCTGCCGCCGCCCAAGTAGGTTGCCTGATTAATCATTTTCGGCTGGCCAAAGTATGGGTTACCGCCGGGAAGAAATTGGTTGTTGCCAGGCCCCGCGTTATGGCAACCATTGCAGTCGGCCACGGCATTGACAAGGTAGCTGCCTAGTCCGACCAGAGCCCGATTTTTTCCATCCAGATTCAGTGGGACCGGGGCTATTGCAAAACCCTGTCGAATCTCTGATTCTTTCCCACCGTTGTTGTCACCATATGCTTGTCCACGTGGAGAAGTTATCGACATCCCCACAAGAACGACAACAGCAAGTGCTGCACACGATCCAATGGTCTTAAGAAACTGGCGTAGTGTCATCTCAGTGCTCCTTTACACTCTGTATCTCCCCGCCGGGAATGTTTCTAATACCATTCCAAACCGTGCCCCGGCGGGATTCTACGTTACGCCATGCGCGGAGTTTGGTTCGATTATCTCTTAGAGCGGGACCGAAGAACCCTCTCCCGCCTCGGCTGGTTCACGTGGGGCGGACGGGGCGGAGGCACAGACTATCCCTCCGAACAGAGCTGTGTGTCAAGTGAAAGATCTTCCGGCATGGCCCGAAACGCCCGTCTAGAGCCAAATTCCGCCATCGTCTCCCGAAACTACAGGTTTTAGGCAGGTTCCCCTCTGACGGGTCTGGGCGGACGGAAGGTTTACCTAGAGAGTCCACTTTCATCCCTTCGCGGGTGGGCAGCTGCCCATGACCATTTTGTTAGAGATTCTTAGCAGTCAGCATACCTTCCCACCTGGCGAAGCGACATAACATCTGCCTGTGACTGCAGGCTATCGCATAAGACTGTACAGCGGTTGCTCGTGTGCACTCAGCCAAGGAGCGCTCTCCGGAGCACGGAGACGCCTGGGTCGAGTCTCTCAGCGGGGCCTGTTCAGGCCGTTGTTGCGGCTCGTGAAGCCCGATAAAGCTGCCAGGCAAACGCACCCAAACCCAAGCAAATCACAGCCAAGCGGATCAGACCTCCGAGATAGGGAATGAACCCAATAACGGTGAGGATCACCAGACCTACTAGTAACCCCAGCAGCCAATCGCGCTTCGTTGTCCCGGCTGGCTTCAGAACTATCCGCCCTAGGAAGGCTCCAACCCAAACCTTCGCCATGTAAATCGCAGCCAGATACACCGCGAGCAACATCAGCGAGACCGGGATGCCTACCAGCGTGATGGCTGTTACGACGATCGCCACCGGTGCGCCCGCCAGAACCCCAAGGCCCAGCGCAAGGCTGCGCCAGCCTGAACCTACAGCTTGGGTACTGGACTGGAAGAAGCCGGGAAAGAGGAGCAATGCAAGCCATCCGACGAGCATGGCGGCAGCGAGCCAGAGAGCTTGGCCGAAGTAGAATCCAGGGCGCGTCCATCTGCTCTTTCTCACGTGCACCTGGATGTCACGTTTGCCTACAATGGTAGCGCCGTCCGTGATGTGCACATCTTTCTGCTGATGCACGTGAGCAGTCAGGTTGCCGCCGACCCGAGCCGTGTTATTCAGCGTAAGGCTACCTGCGGCCACGGTCAGATCACGTCCAACATTTCCGCTGAGATCGGCACTGCTAGTGGCGATGGTCACGCTGCGCGCTACCTCACCCTCCAGACTGACGTCGCCGGCGGCAGCCACGATACCGTTGCCCACGTGGCCCTTGCTGTCCAGGCGCAAGGATTGCGCCAAGGCGTAGACGCTATGGCCCAGTTGTCCACGCAGGTCCAGCGACCGCGAAAAGGTGTAGATGTGGCCTTCCACGGTTCCGCTGACCTCGGTTCGCTGCGCCCATGTCAACAGGTCACCCTTGACCGTGCCCCGTACTTCCACTGTCCGGCCTCCAGCCAGCAGGTCCCCGTTTACTACACCTTCCACCCGCACGGTATCACCGGTGGCGAGAAGAGTGTCGTCCACCGTCTCGTTCGCCGCTACTGTAACGACCCCACCGTGACGTCGCTCCAGGCCAAAGCTCGGCAACGACAACGCCAGCAGCACGATCAGCAGACGCACACCCGGCTGCGGCAGCCGCCCGCGTCCCAACAGCAATGCCCCGCCACCCAGCAGCAACAGCAAAGAAAGCCACCCCACGACAGCAGCATAATCAGCCAGCATTGCGGTACCTCCGTGTGCAAAGTAGTAAGCAAGGTTGAAGATCAAGTTCGTGCGACCGCTTAGGCTGAAGGGATTCAACCATTCCAGCGCTTCCGGAATTTTCAGCTCATCGATCCAAACGGAAACGATCGAACCCAGCGCCAGCACAGCGGCCACACCTGCCAGGTCACCCCATACCCACGACCAGCGCAAACGGGAGAAGCCCGCCGGGCTGGCTGCTTCTTCCGGAGACTCGCACAGGCTTTCGCTCAGAATGCGATTCTCAGCGCGCAATGCGTCCACCAGTTCCTGACAGCGCGGGCACTTGGCCAGGTGATCTCGCAGGTGTCGCGCCTCATCCACCGCCAGTTCGCCGTCCGCGAAAATGGCGCAGGTCTGTTCCGAATAACATTCCATGATCACTTGCTCCTATGGGCCAGTGTCCGGCGCAGCTCCTGCTTGGCCCGAAATATCAGCGCCGCCACGTAGTTCCTCCGCAGGCTCAACTGCTGCGCGATTTCGTCATAGCTCAGCTCGCTGTAATAGCGCAAGACCAGCGGCAGGCGATAGTTCTCCGGCAGGCGTGCGATGGCATCCCGCACCTGCGCCCTCTCTTCCGTGCTGATGACAGCACCCAGCGGCGACCGCTCCGAACTGGGTGCCTCGATGACCGTGGCGTCTTCGACTTCCACAATCACCTGGCGTCCACGCTGCCGGCGCCGCAAAGCGTCAATGCATTGGTTGCCAGCGACCCGCAGCAGCCACCTGGGGAACGGTATCGAACCGTCGTAGCTCTCGATCGAGCGCTGTAGCTTGAGGAACACTTCGCTGGTGGCATCTTCTGCGCTCTCCTGTGAGTCCAGCATGTAACGGCACAAGCCGAATACACGCCTGACATAGCGGCGATAGATCTCCCCCAAGGCCTCGGCATCGTGTCCCCGTGCGCGCTCTATTACGCTATCCAGATCCAGCGCCTCCGTGTGCTTGGCTTTGGCCTCGCGGCGCCGCATTCCCTTCGCCTTGTTCCTCTCGGCGTTCATAAAGCAGTACGCTGCAGATCGAAGAAAGTTACACACATCTTAGGGGACGAGGAACCCTGGGCTGGGCGCCTACCAACTCGGAGAGTGCGATTTTCCCCAAAGCCACAAGGCCCAATTTGGGAATCGGAAGATCGGATGGTGCTTGCCGCCCGTTGGGGACGGATGACGTAAGTGCTTTATCGGAGGCGCGCCTTCACGAAGAAGAGTGGAGGAAAGGAACGCTAGGCGACGCGCGTTCGATAAAGCCGTCAGAAGGAAGCCGCTCGGGTTTGCGGCGGACGCGGG
>QIAR01000052.1 GCA_003225595.1 Acidobacteriota bacterium
TGGGGATCTGGCGCTCATGGCGTTACTATCTAACCGCGTTTGCTGCGCCCGCCCTGTTCATCGCTGCTCTGATCCTGATCAATCACTGGACCTGGATCGGTCGGTTTGTCTGGTCACGACCGCTTCCAATCTGGATAGCGTACCCGACCGTCGTATTCCTTAACAGTCTTATCGGCATTCCTCTGGCATTTGGTGAGGAGTATGGATGGCGCGGCTATCTTCTGCCACGACTGCTCCCGCTCGGCGAGGTCAAGGCCACCTTGCTCCTGGGTATGATCTGGGGCATGTGGCATTTGCCGGCTCTCTTGATCGGATTGAATTATCCGAACCAGCCTTTGTGGGCGGCGCTTCTGGTGTTCGCTTTGAACATTCTTCTGCTGGCCTTTCCCTTCACGTGGCTTTACATCGCCTCTCGGGGCAGTCCCTTCGTGACCGCTGTATTTCACGCGGCCCTTAACGCAGCAGGAGATACGTTCACCACACCCGCGCACATCCCGAACGGCAATCCCTTGATCGTGGGCGGTGGGGCTTGATGAGTGCGGCGTTAATGTTGGTCATAGTGGCTGTCAGGTATGGGATGTTCAAACGTCATGCAGGGGCGGCAACCATCGCCGACTTCCTGAAACCGAAACGAAAGGGCGACCGACTGAACTGGCTACGCTAGCCAGGCGGCTTCTTTTGACGTCGGACCCGCCCACCCGTGCGGCACAGCGCTAGAGGTGACGTTAGTGCCCACTTGAGTACGTGCCCGTGATGCAGCAAGCGGTCGAGCATGGCGCTGACCGCGCGGGAATCAATGTCCCGGACGCTGCTGTCGCTGGCCGGTTTTCAAGTGATATTCATTGGCGGATTCCCGCGTTGACGGAGATGCTGCACAAGGTATTGTGATGGCGTCCGCTGACCGAAATTTCTCCCGGTTTGCCGATCCTCCGTCGTATGGCTGTCAGATCATGAACCGTCCCAGAGGTCGTCACCCCGTAACCCCGGTCTGCGGGTGACGAGGTTACGGCCGGAGCGCGGTACTCAACGCGAGCCGATCCCGGAATTTCTGGCCGCTACTGTACTTGTCCCATCCCAAACTCCGGGACATCGTCGCGGCGCTTCAGTTTGAACCCCTTCCAGAAGCGACATCTCTTTGAGCGATCATCGTCGAATTTGCTGAGCATCTTCTCATTGAATTCCACCTGCGTCATTGTGTAGTGCTCCCCTGCTTCCGCCCATTCCTTGAAACAAAGGTAGGTGATTTTCTTGGGGGATATGAACCCTTCACCTACGATGCATTCTTCATCAATGAACCGACCGACGACGTCCTGCTCGTGGCGATACGCTTGGGTATCTTCCCGCATGGAGTCAGGCAGGGCGAGCCCGATCTCCTGCCATTCGAGGCAGCCTTCGATCATCCAGTTGAGGATGCCTGAAGCTTCAGCGTCCAATTTCTCCTGATTGCATGTCGCGCTCCTCCGGGCTTCTTCCTCCGCAGTTCCCGAACTGCGAGCCTCACGCTGCTTTCCTTTCTCTAATGCCGCTCGCCGATTCACGGGGATCACGTCGGGGTGCTGCAGTTACTCGCGGTCTTCCTTGCTTCCCTGAGGCCGAGCACCCACTCCGCAGTCACGTACATAGCGAAACACTCCAGGGCGAAGGGCAGGAACCCGAGATACCCTGGAGCTGGCATTTCGAAGATTTTCCATTTCTGGAACATGGGAAAGATGTAATGCCATTTTGCGGCTGCCCAGTAATTCCAGAATTCCCACAGCCAGCCGCATACCCAGCCGGCAATGAGCAGTGAGTAGAACCGGCTTCTCCGTCCGGCGGCGAGGTCTGCTAGGATCGATGGCCGGTTCAGTCGGTGATTGATGGGGTCGAGCAGGAAAACAAAACCAAGCCAAACCAGCACGAAGAAGTAACGTGCGATCTGCTGCGGCAAGAGCAACGGCACGAGCAAACAGAGTGCGCCGCTCACCACCATTCCGCACTCGGCAGCCGGAGAGAATTTCAGCGAGTCTCCCGGCTTGAACCAGCCAAACGCTTCAACCAGATCGGCAGTCTCGAAAATCCCCGGCGTAATCGTGGCAAAGGACCAGCCGTAACCAAACATTGCCCACGCCCAGTTCCTAGGCAGGCCTATATAAGTCCAGTTCCCCAGGCGCAAGTTGTACGTCTCGAAAACCAGCCAGAGAGGGATCGAAAACAGCGCGATTCGAGCGAACTGACGTGGCTGATCGTGGAGGCGAGAGTGTCCTCTGATCGCAAGCACCGCCGCGTCACTCAGCAGGAGATAGGCGGTCCAAGCGATCGGTGTGAAATAGATTGTGACCGGTTGAAAACCGCGAAACACCAGCCACTCCGCAAGGCCTAGCGTCATCAACCCCAGCCATCCGTAACCCGCGAGCGGGGCGTGCCGGTGGCGCAAGAACTCCGCGAGCAGGACTAAAACTGTTACCGATGTAATTGTGATTCCCAATCCGGTCATCGGTTCAATGGTAGCGCAGGTCGATTGGGTGGTTTCCCTCACCGATTACCGGCTTCGCTCCGAACGATGTGCACAGGCAGATGAGATACAGAGGCTCCGACTCTTACTGATTTCACGCCGGTTAGGGTTTTGGGCGCCGTTTTTCGAAAGACATTACTTCCTCAGCCGTTACAGCTTTTCGCCAGACTGCCGATGTGCATTCAGTGAGAGATACCACCGCTCCGCCCGAGTCGAAAGATGGCGTGAATGGCCAGGCAGGTCTCCGCTTCGTTGCTCGTCAACCGGTTTTCGACCGCTCGGAGAAAGTATTCGGATACGAGCTGTTTTTTCGCGACGGGATAGAAGACTACTTTAACGCTTGTGACCCAGATGCCGCCTCCCGCAGCACGCTGGACAGCTCGTTGCTGACGGGCCTGGATGTTCTGTGCGACGGGCGTCGCGCTTTTATCAACTGTACCCGCGATGTTCTGCTCAAGGAGCACGTCACCCTGTTGCCCTCGGAGCAGACCATTGTCGAAGTACTGGAATCGGTCGAAGCAGACAGACCCGTGGTCGCGGCTTGTCAGCGGTTGAAGGAGGCGGGATACTTGATCGCGATCGATGACTTCGTGGCCAATGATCCGCGCGAGCCCTTGACCGAACTGGCCGACTCTCTCAAGGTGGACCTGAAGCGGACAACACCTGCGGAGCGCACCGCAATGGTCAAACGCTATGGCCCGTGGCGTTGCCGCATGCTGGCCGAGAAAGTCGAGACCCACGAAGAATTTGTTACCGCACGCGACCAGGGCTTTCTCTACTTTCAGGGCTATTTTTTCCGCCGACCCGAACTGATGACGGCGCGTGAGATCCCGGCAAACCGGGTCAATTACCTGCGCATGCTGCAAGCCGTGGCGCGACCCGAATTGGACCCGCGCGAAATCGAGTTGCTTCTTAAGAGTGAGGCTTCTCTCTGCTATCGTTTGCTGCGTTATATGAATTCCGCTGTATTCGGCTTCGCCGCTGAGATCCATTCCGTGCGCCATGCACTCTCGCTGATTGGTGAGCGCGAGATTCGCCGTTGGGTGCGGCTAGTGGCCGCCGTCGCCGCCGGGCAGCAGAAATCCAACGAATTGGTCCTTTGTGCGCTGACCCGCGCACGCTTCTGCGAATTGCTCGGGGCCAAGGTACAACACGGCGACGCCGATTTATTTTTCCTGGGGTTGCTCTCGATTATGGATGTGATTCTCGAGGTGCCAATGTCTACCGTTCTGGAGAAAGTTTCGGTCGATCAGGAAACCAAGGCCGTGCTGCTCGGAGGCGCCAACCGCCAGCGGCCGCTTTATCAACTGATGCTGGCGCAGGAGTCCGGGGAATGGCAGCAGGCCAGCGAACTGGCCAAGCAGCTTCATCTTAGCGAAAGCGTGGTGGCTGAGTCTTACTGGCAGGCGATGCATTGGACTCGTCAGGTGAGCAGCGCAACCTGAAGAGAATGTTGCGGGTGCCGGAAGGCTGCATTTGCACCCAGAGAGCTCCCCGTAATGTCTAAGTAATTTCCGCCGCACGGAATGTCTGCCTCTCTGCACACTCAGCGGCATTTCTCTTCTCTGCGTGCTCTGCGGGTAAGAATTTTATCGCGGAGTCGCTGAGCATTACTACAGTCATTCCTGTGAAAAACTGCAGTACTTTTGCACTTGCGCTCCCGGCGGGGTGCGGGTAACATCATTCGTGTTCCCTGCGGCCACGCTCCCGTGCTGGCCCTCCGCGTCTCACAGTTCCAGGCGCCAAAACGGACAAAGATCATTCACGAGAGAATTTCCAGCCGCACCGGGTTTTCCGCGCATCTATTGTGCAGCGACGCAGCAAACCGGAAAGGGATGCAACAGGGCACCACGGAACGGTAACCCTTCGAATGTGAACGGATTCAAGAGAAAGCAAACTTATGAACGCAGGACCGGGACATCCCTCCGGTGGCGGAGGGAGAAACAGACGGCGTCGCGGACGCCGCCCACCCAACCACCGCGGCGGAGGCATGGGCCGCGATCGCCAAACCCATGGCGGTATCTACACCGCCCCCATGGATCACAACTACCGCACCGCAGGCGACAACGGGGCCAAAGGGCGCGGGCGTCCCGGCTTCGGGCCGTCATACAAGCCGAGCGAGCCCGAGCCGCTGCCGGTGCGCGAAGATGCTGCCTCCCGCATCTTTGCTTTCGTCGATGACCTGTTCTTTCTGGCCAAAATCCAGGAGACTGCGCGCAAGCTCAACGTGAAGGTCGAGTTCGTCAAGACTGACAAAGACTTGATGGACCGCATGAAGGAAAATGGTGAGGAAAAGCCCTCGCTGATCATCTTTGACCTGAACAACGCGAACGCCAAGCCGCTCACGCTGATCCCCAAGCTGAAGAGCAAACTGAAAAAGGGAACTTCGATTATCGGGTTCCTCTCTCACGTGCAGGGTGATCTGAAGCAGAAGGCGCACGAAGTGGGATGCGACATGGTGCTGCCGCGTTCTGCATTCTCACAAAACCTGCCGCAGTTGTTGCGTCGCCATGGCGCGCCCGAGCCAGGAACCGGGGATTAGCGAATTCGTCTGAGGTATCCGCGGCGTGCCGCAGTGTGGATTTAGCTGTGCGCGCGGTTGCACTGCTTCAATCTCAGATGCTTTTAGAGTTTTTTTTCGCAACCTGTTCAGTCGTGCCGAGGTTTTTTCCCCGTCCCACTTGCAATCCCGACGTCTGCCGCGTGTTGGGTGGCGTTGAGAATCTCCTTCTCGACAACTGGCAGAACAACCTCCACGACAGTGCCGGAATCGCTGGAATGGATTCGCATATACCCGCCGAGCTGCGTGATTCGTTCGCGCATGCCTCGAATGCCTACGCCCAGCATAACTGGCATCTTCCCGGTTCCTGCAGTGAGGATCTCGGAAGGCATACCCCTACCCTGGTCCGCAACGGTGAGGGTCACTTGGTTCGCATCTCTAGCAATCTGAATTTTGGCTATTGAACTCCCGGAGTGACGATGGATGTTGGTTAGGCATTCCTGCACAATACGAAAAACAGCCATCTCGAAGTCTCGTGAAAGCCGCCCTACTTGAGGCGAGAGATTCAGATCGACGTTAATCTTGCTGCGTGCCTTGAATCCGTCCAGGTACCACTGCAGCGCAAAATCCAGTCCGACCTCATCCAACAGAGGTGGGTGCAATAAATAGGAAACCGTGCGCATTTCCTCCAGAACTTGCTCGGTCAAACGTATGCACTGCGAGAGCATCTGTGAGGCATTTGAATCCAGCTCCTTTGCCCTTTGTTGGATTAGAGCCAAGTTCATTTGCAATGCGACAAGGTTCTGGCCCGTGCCGTCGTGCAATTCGCGGGCTATCCGACGGCGTTCCTCGTCCTGCAAGGACAATAAACGGCCGGAAAGCTCGCGAAGATCCTCCTCTGCCCGCTTGCGATCAGTGATATCGGTATTGATCTGCAGCCATCCCACGGGCGTACCATTCTGGTCACGCCACAACGTCCAGCGGCTGGCCACCGTAATACGGCGGCCATTGCGGGTCTTGTGTACGAGTTCTCCCTCCCAACTCCCCTCATGGAAAAGCGTCAGCTTGATTTCTTCAAATGGCACCGGAAATTTGGTTTGCAATAATTTGCCCAGGCCCTGTGTCACAGCTTCCTGCTTCGTCCACCCGTACAACCGTTCCGCACCTTTGTTCCAATATGAGATGGTGCCGTCCAGACTGCGTATAAGAATGGCATCGGTCGCCAGATCAAGGAGGTCGGACTGCTCTTTCAGCTTCAATGTTTGTCGTTCGAGGGCCTCCTGCGTCTGAATACGTTCGTTGATCTCCGCTTGAAGAGCGAGATTGGATTCCGCCAGTTCGGCAGTGCGTTCTCCAATCCGCGTTTCCAAGTAGTCGTGTGCCTCTTGTAACGAGTACTGAGCCTGCTTGAGCGCCGTGAGCGCTCTTTCCTTGTCCCTAAAGGCTTCCCCGATGTGCCTGCGTTCGGTCACTACCGCAGCCAAGATCAGTCCGGTGATCGAAGTGACTGCGATGAAGAATTGCAGCAAGGCAGCATTGTGCAGCGCATTGCGTTCAATGAATGGTCCGTGCCCTTGTGCTGTGCCCCAAACTGCGATGGCAGCCGTGAGGAAACTCGCCACGGTGGACCCCGCAATGCCGAAACGAATCGCAGCCCAGATGACGAAAGGAAAAATGACGAAGGCTAACACGTCATCACGTATGGCCAGCCCCATCCGCCCGCCAAAAATCGCGAGACAGGTGACAACCAGCCCAATCGATAACGTGAGTAGCTCGATCCACCGGAAACCTGTGACAGACTTACCCAGCTGTCCGCCGGCTAGGAGGAGTGGGGCTATGATCAGCACTCCGATAGCATCGCCGAGCCACCAAACCGGCCATGCTGAACCAAAATTGGACCAGGGCTGTACGCCTGCAAGGAAGAGACTAGTGACTCCCGCCGAAGCCGCAAGGGTCGTGCCCACAAATGCAGGCAGCGTTACTAGGCCAAGGACATCCCGCAACCGGACGAGAGACGGCTTGAACTCCGTAAATCGGCGCAAGAGGTATGCGCCGACGAGAGCGCTTGAGGTACTCCCCAATGCGATGGCCAGAGTTGGCCAACGCGGTATTGGCGTCAGAAAGTTCACCAGAAAAGACGCCAATGCAATACTCGGCCACATGCGGTAGCCCCACAGAAGCACCGCTGCCAGCGCGATGCCCGCGGGCGGCCAGATTGGTGAGACATTACCGCTGGTGAACGGCACGGAGAGTCCCACCTTGCCACCGATGAAACACAATACGAAGGTGACCGCAAGCCTTGAAAAATATTGCGGTCTCAGAAATTGCTGCCGGCTCGCTTGCATGAGATGCATCCCTTTTGGACTTGAAGCCAGGCGCAGATTCTTGCAGCTTTACATAAGACGACAAATTCTGCCATAGATAACTGGTTGTCGTTTCGCGTACACCCAGTTCCGAGGAAGTAAGTTACTAGGCCTGATCCAACCTAGACTGAGGCACGTAATGCAGTGTTTTACCGGGTTATCAAATCGATCACAGCGCCCAATACAACATTGTCTCCCAGGTGGGCCGGCAAGCGCACCGATGCTACCCGAAGCCGCGACGACAAAGTCTTACGCTGGCCTGAACCCCTGCCACAACAATAGCTAAGCTATTGAACTCGTGAATTGGCGTTATCCAGGCGGCCAGCGCAGACTTCGGCCCCCAATCAGGTGCACGTGCAGGTGAAACACAGATTGTCCAGCGTTGGGGCCAACATTAAGAACGGTACGGTAGCCGTCTTCGATTCCGCGCTGGCGGGCGATGTGTGCCGCCACAAGATGACATCGGCCCAACAGTTCAGCATCCTCTACTTGTGCTTCTTTCAAACCGCGGATGTGTTTCTTGGGAATGACGAGCACATGGGTTGGCCCTTGTGGATTGATGTCGTCGAAGGCGTAGGTGTGCTCGTCTTCATAGACTTTCTTGGCGGAGATTTCACCACTAATAATTCGGCAGAACAGACAGGTATTCATGGCGCGAGTTCAAAGCCTTCAAATTTGAGCTTCGAGTTCGGTCGGGGCGGCAAAACAGTCTCGAGAAGCCTTACTAATATACATCGGGGTTGTGATTATGCTTGCGGCACTAAAATGCCGGCGGGGTGGTCACGGGTCATCCTCGATCGTCTTGTTGGTCGGTGGTTTTGCGTAGGCTAGAACTATTCAAGCCAAGGCTATGATGTGAGACCATCACGCCCCAAATTGTTGCTCTGAATCTGCTACCATCTCTCGCTCATCAAGTTTTTGTGTGCAAGAACCTCGATGCACATGCTCGGCGCCATTTTCGGGATCGTTATCATCCTCATCGTCCTGCTGGACGCATTTGAGACGGTCGTTCTTCCGCGCCGCATCAAACGTTCGTTCCGGCTGACCTCCTGGTTCTATCGTCATACCTGGATTCCATGGCTGAAGATTTCGGACCACATTCAGTCACCCAGTCGACGCGAAGCTTTCCTCAGCTACTTCGGGCCGCTCTCGATTCTTGTGCTGCTGATCTTTTGGGCGGCTGGTCTGATCCTCAGTTTCGCATTGCTGCAGTACGGGCTCGGCGAACATGTGCAACTTGGCAGTGAACCCATCACATTCGGACGGCTGTTGTATTTGAGCGGGGAAACTTTTTTCACGCTGGGCCTTGGCGACATCACACCTGTTTCGGGGATCGCACGGGCTCTGACGGTTATGGAAGGCGGCATGGGCTTCGCCTTTCTGGGTGTGGTCATAGGATACCTGCCAACGATTTATTCCTCATTTTCCAAGCGGGAGATTGAGATCTCGCTGCTGGATGCACGCGCCGGCTCGCCGCCTAGTGCTTCGGAGTTGCTGGCGCGACTAGGCTGCTGTCCCGATCAGGGAGTGCTCGATTCGATCTTGCGCGATTGGGAACGCTGGGCCGCCGAGATTCTGGAGAGCCATCTCTCGTATCCCGTGCTGAGCTTTTTCCGCTCGCAACATGGCAATCAATCGTGGCTGGCGGCACTGACAACCATTCTCGACACGACCTCTTTAATCATGATCGGGATAAACAACATTCGACCCGAGCAGGCGCAGTTGACGTTTGCGATGGCGCGTCATGCTGTGGTGGATTTGGCTCAGGTTGTGAACGCGCATTACGATCCTCATGATCCTGACCGGCTGCCCGCGAAGGAAATGGCTCGCCTCAATAAAACGCTGGCCGAGCATGGCTTGAGGCTTCATGACGGCGACGAAGCAGAGGCGACGCTGGCACATCTGCGATCGCTTTATGAACCGTATGTCTGCGGCCTGGCGCGCAACCTGCGCCTCACCTTGCCTGAATGGATTCGAAGTGAGAAAAAGAAAGACAATTGGCAGGGAGGACCATGGGACCGGCTTATTCAAGCCAAACCTTTAGCTGAACGAACGCGGGCCGCGGACGAGCACTTCTAAAAAATTGCATTTCTGTAGAAAACGCCGTTTGCTCCGTCTGCGTGCCCTCAATGGGTCGTCTCTCCAGAGGGAGACGTTGCGAGCAACGGCTCTAGAACATGCAATCGGAAGTTCCTCTGATTTGTTAACATCCTCTTTTCCATGAAACACCTTGGGGAAAACGTGGTGCGCATCGAAGCGGAAGCGCTGCGCGAACTGGCGGACCGCAT
>QIAR01000054.1 GCA_003225595.1 Acidobacteriota bacterium
CGCGAGCCCAAGACGATCACCAGTCACGAGTTCGCAGCGACGGCGCTCGCGATCATGGAGCAGACGAAGATCACATCGTTGGTTGTGGTGGATGGGGATATGAAGCTAGAGGGAATCGTGCATCTGCACGATCTCTGGGGAACACAGATGATGTAGCTCGTGTGTTCAGGGCAGGCCGCTCTCCGCAGGTGCCTCGCCCCGATGCGGACGCAGGATGCGCTCGGGATGAGTAAATTCTATGTATCACTACGATTTAAATATGGCGCTGGAAGAACTGACGGAGTCCACGTGCGTGACATGATCCTGCGCACAGGCTCAGCCCGACAAGTCGCTGGAATTGAACCCGCTGTTTCGTGCGAATATTATTAGCAAAAAAGCTGGGGAAAGAGATTCTCAGCCCATTGGGGGTATTGACTACTTGTGAGACTTATCCCAAGAAGAGTCCGTCGCTGGTCGCTTCTGTCCTTCGCGAGGCTCGGCGGCTTCATCCCAACCCGCTCGCAGCCGTCGGACATATTCATCGGCGTTCTCATCGGCCCAAAGGTCTCTGCCCGAACCATACAGCGAGAGCAACGGGTCTGAAGAATCAGGGTTCATGAGGACCATTGTAAACTCTTCGAATTTTACGAGACTCAGAAATTCTTATGACATAGTTTGAACACTAACGTTCGCTGCTCAACAGTGCCTTGAAATTTCATTTCGAGACGTCCAGGCACGCGTCGTTGGTGATCGCCGCGAAGCGGTTTATCCGTCGCAAGACCCAGCGCTCTGACTCGCCTTTCAATCGTGATAAATAAACCTTCCGTTGACCCTTGCTGGGATAGCGTCAGGCGGATGATTTTCTCTACAAAATCGCGGATTAGCACACGACCGAGTCTCGTAGCGTTCCCCGGGTTATCAATTAGAATGATGGATCCTCTCTACTCTGGATTCTCATTATGCATCGCTGGTCTGACCTTTTTATTCCGACACTGCGTGAGGCACCAGCGGATGCCGAGGTCGCCAGCCACAAGTACCTGGTGCGGGCGGGCTACATCCGCCAGCTTGCCGCGGGAATTTATTCCTATCTTTTCCTAGGACAGCGCTCCTTCAACAAAATCATCGGCATCGTGCGCCAAGAGATGGACAAGATCGGGCAAGAGTTCTATCTGCCGGCGCTGCACCCGCGTGAACTCTGGGAGGCAAGCGGCCGCTGGTCGCTGATGGGCGACACCCTGTTCCGCCTCAAGGACCGCAAGGGTGCCGACCTTTGCCTGGGCATGACAGAAGAAGAAGTCATGACCGAGATCGCACGCAAGGAACTCCGCAGCTACAAGCAGCTGCCGCAGATTTGGTATCAGATCCAGAGCAAGTTCCGTGACGAGCCGCGTCCGAAATCTGGCCTGCTGCGCGTGCGCCAGTTCCTTATGAAGGACTCCTACTCGTTCGACATCGATCCGGCCGGGCTCGACGTTTCCTATCTCAAGCACTATGACGCCTACCGCCGGATTTTCGACCGTTGTGGGCTCAGATACATGATTGTCGAGGCACACTCCGGCGCAATGGGAGGTTCGGAGTCGCACGAGTTCGTGGTGCGCACGCCGGCCGGCGAAGACCAGATCGTGA
>QIAR01000053.1 GCA_003225595.1 Acidobacteriota bacterium
ATTCTTCGACTCTTAGCCACTATTAAGCGATTGCACGTGCCGCTGATCAGCATGACGTGTGACGAAGTCGGCGCGGGGACCAAGATCTCGACCCTCGTTTCTGCAGCCGATGTTGCACTCGACTGCTCCATCGCCAAAGAAGCCTGTACCCTGGGACTCGCGCCGACGGCTTCAACCACGACCATGCTCGCGTTGGGTGACGCGCTCGCTATGGCGCTGGCGGAAAAACGTGGCTTCAAGGAAGAAGACTTCGCCAATCTGCATCCCGGAGGCAAGCTGGGCAAGCGGCTGGCGCGGGTGGAAGCGCTAATGCACACGGGCGATGCCGTACCACGAGTGAGACCGGACACAAGAATGTCGGACGTCATCTA
>QIAR01000055.1 GCA_003225595.1 Acidobacteriota bacterium
ACTCCGCCTAGCGTTCCCGCGCCATCACTTGCAGGGGACGCGGTGAATAAGGCGTATGTGGATGCGGTGCTCGGAACTGTAGGCAGCGGACCGTTTGTGTTGAAGGCGGGTGATTCGATGACCGGACTGCTGACCTTGAGCGGAGATCCGACGGCACCAAGCCACGCAGCAACGCGACATTATGTAGACAACGGGCTAATAACGAAAGCGAACCTGGTGAACGGCACTGTTCCTGCCACTCAATTGGGCACCGGAGCGGCTAGCGGGACTACCTGTCTGAAAGGCGATGCGACCTGGGGCACATGCGGAACGAGCAGCAACGCGATTTCAATCCAAGGCGTGCCAGTGGCTTCGACGTCGCCCACTGATGGTCAAGTGATCACCTACGAATCAGCCAGCGGGACGTATAAGCCGAAGCCCGGGGGCGGCGGCGGGCTGACACCGGGAATGCAGACGATTAAGTATGCGACAGATTTCAGTTGGACGCAGTCGCCGACAAGCGACTTGAGCACGCCAGGTGCGAAAACAGTATCGCTGGCATCGTGTCCCCCAGGCGTAAAGGGTTCAGAACCGGAGTACTACGTACACGTTGCAGGGACAGGAACACCGGAAGCCGTGAAGGTGACGGGAGGGACCTGCGCTGGAGACGGGG
>QIAR01000056.1 GCA_003225595.1 Acidobacteriota bacterium
GGGCTGCAGGAAGCTTCCATCGCGGCGCGATTCACGCCAACCAATCCCACGGGCACGCCCCAAGCGGGCCGAGTGGTCGCGCCACCGGGAGAACTGAAGCTGTACGCGCGGGTTTCATTCCGCAGTTCGGACCAGACGATCGACTTGTCAGGATCGATCTTCGAATGCTGGATGAACGATTCCTGTCTGTTTGTGGGCGATCCGAGCAATTCCAACCTGGTTTCCGATGTGACGCTCATCAACCCGCGGGGACGGCCGATGGTGGCGAGCGGAACCAACCCGATGATCGAGGTGAACGCACAAAAGACGCGCATCTTTAATGTCGCGACGCGCACGGCGCCCACACCCAACAGCTTCGGTTCCTATGTGCAGGTGGACGACGATCAGGCATTTCTGCTGGACGGGCTGGACACAAATATGGGATACGGAGTGCGTTGCGATGCGACGTACTGCGGAGCGGTGGTGACGGCGCCGGGGCCATTCAATACCTGGTCAGCGGTGGGCTGGCTGAAGAACCTCAACATCTCGCCGCAGTGCGGAGCAAATGGGATTGATTGGCAGAGCGGCAACACCTTGCGAATTTCCGACAGTGTGGTCCAAGGATATGCGCAGTTCGGTATCCGCGGCGGGCTGGCGCGGGGCGGCTTCGGAAATATCAAGCTGGACAATGTGTACGAGAAGTCTGGCAGTTGCACGAACCCAACCGGGAACATCGGCCAAGCCGGGATGCTGGTGCAAGGGGGACCAGTGTCCATTTCCGGCGGCGAAGGACCCTCGGGCACGGTCCCCACTTTCGCCAACAACGGTTCCAATGATTACCGGTATTACCTTGTGGCGCGACACGCGACGTATGGGGCGTCGACCCCGTTGTACTTCGGACGAGCACTGACCAGCGGCTTGGGAAATGTAACGGTGACATGGCCGGACATTCCTGCTGCTGCGAGTTTCGATGTGCTCCGGGTGACATTTCCGGGAAGCGGAGTGGAGACGGCGCCGAACGGAACCGACAATTACGCAGTCGTGACCGGCCTTTCGCGGACCACGGCGTGCGCTAATGGAGCCTGCAGCTACACCGATACCCAAGCGGCACCTCAGGCTTACACGGTAGCAGCACCGGCCTATATGCCGAAACTGACGCAGTGGCCAGGAAACCTGATCCTGGGGGCGTCTGGGGATGGGACCGACATACTCTCGGGCGCGATGGCCCAGCTCGACAACTTGGCGTCCGATATCGTAACTGTTCAAGGTTCCAGATCGGCATCTGTGACGGCCCGGTACTGCCCTTCCGTGGGTTACTGGAGTCCACTGTGGGCAGTCTGCGAGCACGCGATGCCTGTAGATACCTTTTACCAGCAAGGAGCGACGATCCTTGCCACAGGTAGAAGCAATAACCTGAAAGGACGGCTCAACTTCCACAAAGGAGGCGCGGCTCCGAACCACATCATCACTCTTATCGACTCGAACTTTGACAAAACCGCGGCCACCGCCAACAACCGTCCGTCAAATGACGCGAATGACTCTTTCGTAGGTTATGACCAGGGCGATGGCAATCCAGCGCGTATCGGAATCAGTCTTGGTGCCCCGATTTCCATCTCGGAATACATCGGTAATGCTGGGGACGGGACGAACTGGAAGGAGCGGCTGACGGCCAGCCTGAAAGAATTCAAGACAGATGTAAAGCTGGATGGGAATCTGACTGTTGTGGGAACCTGCACGGGATGCGGCGGCTTTGGTAATACCGTGACCGGAGACCTGACGGTGACGGGTAGGGTCACGGCGAATTCGTTTGCGTCTTCTGGAGTGGGTCCTTGGAGCGTATTGGGCAGCTATGGAACGCTGACGGCAGCGCCGTCGGGACAGTCCATGATTGGGTTTGGGCCCAACGGGAAACTGCAGGTCTCCGAAAACGGCACCGGCCCCTTTGAGGTGGCGAAAGCGAACGGGAATGTGGCCACAGCGACGCAGTTGGCCGCGACTCCGCAGCAGTGCAGCAGCGGGTACGCCACCGGAGTCGCCGCAAATGGAGACGCCAACTGCAGTACGCCGGATACGGTCCAACTGGCGGAGCGAGCGGCTCCAGCCGGCATTGCGAATTTTGGCATCTTCTGGTTTGACTCGGCGTGCCACTGTCCGAAAGTGATCGCCAACAACGGCCAGGCGGTGCAGTTAGGGCTAATGAACGTTTTCAATCTGGATGCGAACACGCTGGAAGAATACAACGGCACCAATCCACAAGTGTTGAACATCTACGGCACGCGGACCGATGCCTCGAATTATGAGCGGATCTCGCTGACCTATGACACTGCAGATGGCTACCAGGTGGTTAAGTCACAGGCGGCGGGGACGGGAACTGCGCGCGGGCTGGGATTCTGGATCGGCTCGGGGATCAAGTGGGCCATTGCTTCGGACTCGACCCTGAAGCCGTTTGTCGACAACAGCTACAGCATTGGCACGGCCACACTGAGGCCAAAAACAGTGTACGCGGCAACTTCGGTAGTTACGCCTGCCGTGATCTCGCCTAACACGGTAAACCGGACGGGACAAACCGCCGCCATCGCTACGACCAACCTGCTGGCCAGTGCACCCATCGGGCAGTACGAGATTTCGGTTTACGCGGAGTCCGATGCCACATGCGCAACGCCGGGTCCAGCGGCCGTCTCGGTAACGCTTGGCTGGGGCGACCGTACCGGCGCCAGAACCATGACCGTGCCGCTCGACGGGAACGGTATCTCGAGCAACGCCGTTGGGCTAGGTTCCTTAGCCAATTTCGGGCAAAAGGTGATAACGGTGTGGAACAACTCTACGAGCAACAATCTGACCTGTGCGACAAGCTACACGGCGTGCACGACAGGCACGGGCACTTACGCGCTTTACATTGCCGCGAGGCAGGTGCAGTAGCAAGTGCCAGGAATGAGGCCAAGATGGCCTCACGACAGCCGGCGGGACGCCGGCGCGACACAGGCTGAGTTCGCGTTTGTTCCAGTCGTCCGGTTCACCCACAACACAACGCAGAGTTAGGGAGAGAGATGAAGAGCGCACGGAGGATCACTGCGCCGTTGATCGCGCATGCGGGGGTAAGTGGTGAAGTGAGGAACGCACAGATCTCCGATTGCAGATTTCGGAATGCAGAAGTAAAGACGCTGGGGGTACGCAGTGCGAATTTTTTCTTCCTTGTGACTTGTGCTCTTTTACTTTGCTTGCTGCCGGCATCTGCAACTACCTATTATGTCGATCCGGCGGGGAGCAATGCGAACGATGGCCTGTCTCCGCAAACGCCGTGGCGCACTTTGCTCAAAGTTGGAATCTCCACATTCCAGCCGGGTGATCAGATTCTCTTCAAGCGAGACGGAGTGTGGAATGAGTGGCTGACGCCTCCTTCCAGCGGGTCTGCGGCGAATCTGATCAAGTTCGACGCCTACGGCAACGGGCTGCCACCGGAGTTCACCGGACGCTACGCGACGAAAAGTACCGACTGGACGAACACCTCGGGCCAGGTGTGGCAAATCACTTTAAGCGCCACGCAGACGATTGACACGCTGAACTGGGTGCGGTTTGGGACTGTTTGGGGCAATAGCCAAGTGAGTCAAAACGCGCTGGCCCAAGACCGCGACTGGTACTACGACCCGGTGACGCAGAAGTTGTACGTTCATTCGTCGGCGGGCAACCCAGTAACAGCCTTCACGTCGGTGACGCCGATCGTTCTCAGCGGGCAGGCGCTAATCAATATCAATGGCGTCAGCTACATTGAAATTCAGCATATTAAGCTAGACGAGTATGACGCTTATGGTGTTCAGATCCAGGGCGCGAGCGACCACATTTGGTTAGCGAACCTGGTGGCCGACAGCCAAGTACCGAACAGCACGGTTCCGATCGGTTTCTATGTGCATCCCACCGGCACGCCGGGAGACATTCACATTTACAACACCGACGCACACCGAAATTACGTTGGGTATCGCTTTGACGGCAGCGGCACTGCCTATGAGCTCAAGAACTGCCGTGCGTATGCGAACCGCACCTATGGGCTTATGGACAACACGGGCCATGTCACCTATGACTACTGTCACTTTTACGCCAACAACATTGCGACCGGGTTGTCGACCGACATCACAGGCATACCGGGGCCGAACAATGGCGGACACGATATCGCCGCGGAGATCGCTCCGCGGGTTCGCGAACATCGGCAGTATCCAGCATACGTGACTGTAACCTATGACGATCCTGGCCTGGTAGATGGGTCGCACCAATACATCGAGGGGCTGTTGCCGATGATTTCGGCAAGAGGTGTACCTCTGAGCATTGCGGTCGTGACTGGCTATGATCTGTCTCAGACGTTGATTTCCACGTTTCAGTCGTGGATCAACGCCGGCTGGGACGTGGTCTCGCACAGCGTCTCACACCAGTATTTCGTTTTTCCAAACGCTTTCACATTGCAGTACACAGGCCCAAGCACGAGCGCGACATTGAACATCGCGAAACCGCAGCTAACGATCACCGCGCCAGGCGATGCCAACGGGTACGTGACATGGGACCTGACGTCCTCCGGCACTGATCTGACTCCCAGCGGCCTGGATACGCTAGGGGGAATGATCGCGACTCTCAAGCAGCGCGGCGTGTTCAACATCATTCAAGATCCGAACATGAAGACAGCGGTGAAGAGCGAGGACCTGGCGGACGTGACGAACCAGGACATCAAGACTGCGAGCTACACGCTGCTCATGGATAAGACTCGCTTGATGACCGACGAGTGCCTGAACGCTTCTATCTGGGCGAAAACTGGCCAATCCTAGACTCGAAGAAATAGGCCCGATGAGGCGTGCTGTGATCCTTGCCGGAGCGCGTCAACTCTGGTGAGGGGGTCGTTATATCGAAATGTCGTCGGAGCCGAAATTTCAGCAAACGCGGAGGGAAGATGAGACAACGAACGAGTTTAGTAGTTCTCCTGACGGCGATCACCGTCGGTTGCATCCACAAACAATCTGGTCCGGTTTCGCCCTGGGAGCGCGTCAACGTCAACCTGGCGGCGCTGGCGCAGATCAATGACGACATAGCCAAGGGCGTCATCGCTGTGCAACAGGCTGGAACCATTACGGTTCAGCAGGCGGCGCCGGTCCTGAATTACCAAGAAACTGTTGCCAAAGACCATATCGCACTCGAGAACATTCTAGCTGCTGGTTCCGCTCAGGCTTTGAGTCAGTCGGCCGAGATTCAGGCGTTGCTAAATGAAATCAAAAATCAGGGGACGGCGCTGATTCAGTCGGGCGGACTCGGGGTGAAAAATCCAAAGAGCCAGCAGATGTTTGCGCAGGACTTGCAGGGAATCGTCAACCTGGCTGAGGTCGTTCTGGCGGATTATCAACTGGCTGAGGTGAAATGACATGGCGAAACTAGAGACGTTGGCGAAGCTGATTGCGGAAATTCTAGCGGCGGTTACGGTCGCCGGTCCATCTGGTGTCGAGTTGTTCTTAAAGCTGGAGTCACTGCTCAATCTTGGCCCGGACGAGCAGGCGAACGTAGCCGTTGCGATCAAAGCTGGTCTGACTGCGGATGCCGAGACGATCGCGGCTGTGGAAGCGTGGAAACAACAGGTGGGAGTGTAAGAGCCCAACATCCTACGCATTCCGATCCGGACATCAAAATTAAAGCACTACCCGACCTCTTCACTCCAGTTCTCCAGTGTCTTCTTCACCAGCGCCATGAACTGGTCAGCAACGGCGCCATCAACCACGCGGTGATCGTAACCAAGCGTGAGGTGAACGAGAGAACGAATAGCGATGGAATCGTTTCCTTGCGGATCGGTTACGACGACCGGAGCTTTGCTGATCCCGCCCACCCCCAGGATAGCCACGTTCGGCTGGTTGATGATGGGCAAGCCAAAAACCGCACCGAAGCTGCCGGGATTTGTGACTGTGAAGGTTGATCCCTGAACCTCATCGGGTACCAACTTCTTGGTGCGCGCACGCTCGCCAAGATCGGTGATGGCGCGTTGCAGGCCGAGAAAATTGAGTTCCTCGGCATTCTTTACCACGGGCACAATCAGTCCCCAGTCGAGCGCAACCGCGATCCCCATATTAATGTGGCGATGATAGTGGAGGTTCTCCCCTTCCACGGAAGCATTGATGATGGGGAACTGCTGCAAGCCAATGATAGCGGCGCGCACGAAAAAGGGCATGAATGTCAGCCTGGTGTTGTAGCGCTGCTCGAATGCGCCTTTCATTTTATTGCGCAGGTTCACAATGCGCGTGACATCCACCTCAAACATGTTGTGAACGTGCGCGCTGGTGCGGCGGGACTCAATCATGCGCTGTGCAATGATCTTGCGGATTTGCGTCATGGGTACGATTTCGCCAGGGATCGGAGCGGGTGCAGGAGTTGGAGCGGCCTTGGGCAGAGGAACTGCCGAAGTCGCGCCCGGTGCGGCTGGCGCAGGAGCGGGTGCGGCGGGGGTCGCCGATGCTTGCTTCTCCAGGAAAGCCATGACGTCCTGTTTGGTTATGCGGCCACCCAAACCAGTACCGGGAATGTGGGAAAGATCAATGTCGTGCTCGCGAGCAATCTTGCGCACCAGGGGAGACGAACGGACATGTTCGTCTTCGCGCTCGTGTGCTGGCTCAACCATTTCTTTTTGCTTGGGAGGCTCCGCCGGTTTTGTTTCGGCAACTTCTTTGCGCTCAGGAGCAGCGGCAGCGGGCTTAGCGGGAGCGGATGGTTTCGAAGGCTCGGGAGCTGCGGTTGCAGAATCACCATCGCTCGCAATGGTGCCCACCACCGTATTCACCTGAACGGTATTACCTTCCGACACCTTGATTTCCTGGAGGACACCCGAGGCTGGGGCGGGGATTTCTGCGTCGACCTTATCGGTGGAGATCTCAAACAGGGGTTCGTCGCGCTGCACTTTGTCCCCAGGTTTCTTGAGCCATTTGGTGATGGTGCCCTCGAAAATCGATTCACCCATCTGGGGCATGACGATGTCCGTCGGCATAATTCCCTTCCGAGCAGCCCACTGATGCGAATTCGGGCCGGATGCAAACCCTACATTATATATACAAGAAGCAGCAGCTCGACCCGGAGCTAATCCTTGTCCTCTTCGTCTTCATCGTGATGCGAACCCTCACCTTTGTGCGAGCCCTCGGATGGCGGCTCCACGCCGAACGACTTTTTCCAGTAATCCCGTACGGCAGGCGGCAGCTTTTCGACTCGCGACAGGAAGGCGGTTACTTTCCAAATGTCCTGTTCGCTGAGAGCCTTGCTCCAGGCGGGCATACCGGTGTAGCGCACACCAGTACGGATTGCATAGTTAATGTGCCACTCGGGATCATCGAGGGGACGGAGGATGAGCTGCGGCACTGAAGGGTAAAACGCCTTGGCGATGACGCTCGGTTTTCTATCCAGTGCGCCATGGCAGAGAGCGCAATTCATGGTGTAGACCTTCATGCCATCAATTAGATTCTCATCTGTAACCTGGACGGGATTATTCACACGTGGCGCGTGGTGCTCCATGGAGGCATCAAGGGCCCGCGCGGCGATGCGGCGTTCGAGATGAGGCGGAGTCGCATCTGCATTGGTTGGCATGAATCCTAGGAGCGCGAAAGCCAGTCCACCGACGACCAGCACAATGAGGGTAACAATGACCCCAAGAATGAAATTACGCATTCACCCCTCCTGTTTTTCCTTCGACCTGCGTTAGGCGGCAACCTTATTCCCTTTCGATCGGCGACGTTTGCCGCAGGATGGCAAGCGCGTCTTGCGCATCAGCTTCCCGAACCAGCAATTTGATCCCACCGAACACGTGTGAATGCCAGGCTGCGATGCGTAACATGTTCTCATCCTGGGCGAAACACTCGATATCGGCCGATTCCAGTCGCGCGCGTGCCAGCAGGAACTCGGGCTCGTTATGGAAAGTGGCGATGGTTATGAGATTCTCGTGCATGGCACAAGGCGGATTCCTCAGCGGCTAAGACCGGTTCGGAATGACGAGATGTAAGATCCTATTTGGCACGGCTTAAGCGGTGCCCCGATACGAAGCCTCACTACTCCGAATTTCCAGACACCCGATTCTAATAGGCTCGCAGCCTTCTCGCCTCGCGTACGACGTCACTCACCTGGGGCAAGAAGTATTCCTCCTGCGGAGGGGAGAACGGCACTGGCGTATCCAGCGCTGTAATGCGCACGATCGGACCGTCAAGATCATCGAAGGCTTCTTCGTTGATGATGGCCGCGATTTCGCCGGCGATACCGCCGGTGCGAACGTCTTCGTGCAGCAGGATCACTTTGTTCGTCTTGCGAACGGTCTGCACGATGGCTTCGCGATCAAGTGGCGACACCGTTCGTAGATCTGCAACTTCTACTTCGATTCCCTCTTTCGCCAGGATCTCGGCGGCCTCGAGCGCAACGAACACCATCGCCGCATAGCTAATGAGGCTCAGGTCTTGTCCTTCTCGAGCAATGCGGGCTTTTCCGAGCGGAACGATATACTCCTCCGCTGGCACTTCTTCTTTGATGCGCCGGTAGAGATATTTGTGCTCGAAGAAGATCACAGGGTTGTTGTCACGAATCGACGCCTTGATCAATCCCTTGGCATCGTAGGCGCTCGCCGGGCAGACTACTTTCAGCCCTGGCGTGTGGACGAAGTACATCTCCGGATTCTGGGAGTGAAACGGGCCGCCGTGAACATTCCCGCCGCTCGGCCCGCGGATAACGAGCGGGGCAGGCGCGCCCCAGCGGTAGTGGGCTTTGGCGACCATGTTGACGATCTGGTTGAAAGCGCAGCCGATGAAATCCATGAACTGGAACTCGGCGACGGGACGCATGCCGGTGAGCGCTGCACCAAAGGCCGCGCCCACGATGGCGGACTCGGCGATGGGCGTGTCGATAATGCGTTCAGAGCCGAAGCGGTCAATCAAGCCGTCAGTGACTTTGAACGCACCGCCGTAAATGCCGATGTCCTCACCAATGCAGAAAACACTGGGATCACGATCCATTTCTTCCTGAATTCCCTGGCGGATGGCTTCGAGATAGGTGAGGGAAGGCATGTCAGTTTGTACTCGTGGCCCCCAGGTTAATCACTCTAACCCGCCTGGGCGTGGATTTCAGTTCTCGTTCTTTGGATTTACCGTTGGTCTCACAATCTTTGAATGTCGTCGTGAAGAGCCATTGGTCTCAGGAGGTTCTACCACCTGAAAATCCAATCACGCAAACAGAAATTCCTTAGTCCTTAGCTCCTTGATCGCGTCCCTTAACTTCGCTGCCTTTTCAAACTCGAATCGCTTGGCGGCTTCGCGCATATCGCTTTCGAGCTTGACGATATATGCATCGAGTTCTTCCTGCGACCTGAATTCCGGGATACCTTCGGCTTCGGCTCCTGTCAAGTCGGCGTAATCGGCGTGAATTATGCCGGCCAGCGACATCTCCAGCGGCCGCACAATCGACTCCGGCGTGATTCCATTGGCTTCGTTGTAAGCCTGCTGGATCGCTCGCCGGCGGTTGGTTTCGTCCAGCGCCTTTTTCATCGAGTCCGTCATCACATCGGCGTACAGGATCGCCCGCCCGTTCAGATTGCGCGCGCACCGGCCGATGGTCTGGATCAACGAGCCACTGGACCGCAGGAATCCCTCTTTATCCGCATCCAGGATCGCCACCAGCGACACTTCCGGCAAATCCAGGCCCTCCCGAAGTAGGTTAATCCCGATCAGCACGTCAAATTCGCCCTTCCGCAGGTCGCGCAGGATCTTCACCCGCTCCAGCGTCTCGATCTCGGAATGCATGTAGCGGCACCGCACACCGACTTCCGCGTAATACTCCGCTAGATCCTCCGCCATGCGCTTGGTGAGGGTCGTCACTAGCACGCGCTCCTTGCGCGCCACGCGTTCGCGAATCTCATGCAGCAGGTCGTCAATTTGGCCTTTCACCGGCCTCACTTCGACTGGCGGATCGATCAAACCCGTCGGCCGGATGATCTGCTCCACCACCACACCCGCCGATTTGGTGAGCTCATATGGCCCCGGCGTAGCCGAGACGTAGATCATCTGGTTCATGCGATGTTCGAATTCTTCAAACGTGAGCGGTCGGTTGTCGAGGGCCGAAGGCAAGCGGAACCCGTATTCGACGAGCGTTTCCTTGCGCGAGCGATCGCCGTGGTACATGCCATGCAACTGCGGCACGGTCTGGTGCGATTCGTCGATGAACATCAGGTAATCGCGCGGAAAATAATCCAGCAGGGTCGGCGGTGGCTCGCCGGGCAGGCGACCGGTGAAATGCCGCGAGTAGTTCTCGATGCCGTGGCAGTATCCGACCGACTTAATCATCTCGAGATCGAACATTGTGCGCTGGTGTACTCGCTGCGACTCCATTACGCGGCCCTGTTTTTCCAGTTCCATCTCCCACCAGGCGAGCTCTTCTTTGATCGATTGGACGGCTTTGTCCTTGGTCTCCTGCTTCATCACATAATGGGTCTTAGGGTAGATTGGAAGGCGCATGTACTTCTGCTTGACCGTGCCGAACAGTGGATCGATTTGCGAGAGCAATTCCACCTCATCGCCCCACAACTCGATGCGATAAGCCATGTCATCGTAAGTGGGATAAATTTCGATGACATCGCCGCGGACGCGGAAAGTGCCACGCCGGAACTCGCCGTCGGTGCGCTCGTAGAGAATTTCGACCAGCTTGCGGGTAATGTCCTCGCGTTTGATCTTCTGGCCCTTCTCTAGAAAGAGAAGCATGCCGTAGTAAGCCTCGGGCGAACCCAGACCGTAGATGCAGCTCACCGAGGCCACGATCAGACAATCGCGCCGCTCGAACAATGACTTGGTGGCGGAAAGCCGCAGCTTGTCGAGTTCGTCATTAATGGTTGCTTCCTTTTCGATGTAGAGGTCGGCGGCGGGAACGTAGGCTTCCGGCTGGTAATAGTCGTAATACGATACGAAATATTCGGCAGCATTCTGGGGAAAGAAACTCTTGAACTCGTGGTAGAGCTGCGCTGCCAGCGTCTTGTTGTGCGCGATCACGATGGTGGGCCGGTTCACCGCCTCGATGACCTTGGCCATGGTGTAGGTCTTGCCCGACCCGGTGACGCCGAGAAGCACTTGATTCTGCTCGCGGTCGAAGACGCCCCTGAGCAGAGATTGAATGGCCGTGCCCTGATCGCCCTGCGGCTTGTAATCGCTGATTAACTTGAAATCCATAGATCAGC
>QIAR01000057.1 GCA_003225595.1 Acidobacteriota bacterium
GCTTCAATCCCGCGGTGCGCGCCACGCTTCCGCTGATCACGCAGCCGATGTTTTTCGAGGTCCACCGGCTCAGCGTGTTCACGCCACGGTCGCTCGACGTGGACGTAGTACTCGACCTGATGATTCACGATCTGGACGTAGTATCCTCCCTCGTCAACTCACCTGTGAAGGAAGTCCGCGCCGTGGGCCTGCCCATACTCTCCGGCAAGGTGGACATCGCCAACCTGCGCATGGAATTTGAGTCAGGTTGCGTCGCCAACTTCACAGCCAGCCGTGTCTCCACCGGGCGTGTGCGGAAGTTGCGATTTTTCCAACCCCAGCAATACATCTCCATCGACTACGGACGCCAGGATGTGCTGGTCTTCACAATCGGCGGCGAGGGCGGGCTCCCTGGCACTCCCTCGGTCAATCCGCAGATCAAGGTCGCTAAGCCCTCCGTCATCGCCGAGGAGCCGCTCTACGCCGAACTCAAGTCATTCGTGAAAGCCGTGCGCCACCGATTGACGCCCGTGGTTTCTCTAGAAGACGGTCGCCGAGCGCTTGACATCGCGTTGGATGTTGTGGCGGCCATTCAGGAGCACAGCAGAAAAATCAATCTGGAACGACTCGTAACATAGCCACAAAAGCTCAGAGACGCAGAGAGGGATTGACTCAAATAATGACTCCTGAATCAATTTCTGCGTGTCTCTGTGGCTCCATAGCCGTTGCCTTTACAGCCTAAGAAGCGCTCCCAGCAGACGGAACCAATCTGCCAGCACTACAAAACTTTACAATTTTGAAATCTCGAATCTGCAATACTCTGTCGGTGCGCTAAGAAAACCAGTTTACGAGCGGAGTGCACGCATGTACGTGCACCTTTGAAACTTCGCGAATTTGCCGGAAAGATGCGAAAATAAGTGTAATTGGGTCGCAGACACAGTAGGTTCTATCTATTGCGAAACCTAGGAGCGCCGCGCTAGATACTAGGTGCAGTTCCGAATGTCCATAACGCAAATTCCGCCTAAAGGTCCGTTGCCTTCTCCCAGTCCCGCGGCTCGCCCGGACGGCAGCGAACTATACGAACCCCAGCGCTGGGAATCGGCTTATCGCAAGTTCGATGCGGATAACGTTCCCCACCTGCTCATCCAGCTTCAGGACGACCTGGCTCGCTCGCGCAAACGCGAGGCCGTCTGGCTGTCCGTGATCTTTCACCTTTTGGTGGTGATCCTGGTAGTTAATGAAGCCAGGCTGGAAAAATATCTGCCGAGGCATGCGGTGATAGTAGTTTCGCCGAATGACTGGACGCGACAGAAGGAACTGACCTATTTAGAGTTGCCGCCCGACGCGCAGAAGGCCACCAAGCGGCCGGACACCAACGTCATTTCCGACAAAGACCGCGTCGCCAGTTCGCGCAAGCCACAAGTCGATCCCAAGGAGCTGAGAAAAATTCTCGACAGTGCCCGTCCGGGGAGGCCGGGCCCCACCGTTCCTCCAGCGTCGCCACAACTGCAACAGGCACCGGCAGTCGCACAGAATGCAGCGCCGCCGCAGCAGTTGCAACAGGAGCAGCCCGCGCCCTCTCCTTCGCCTTCAGCCAGTCAGAACCAGATGGCACGGTTGCAGCCTCCACCGGCGCCAAAGAGCAAACCGCAGGTCAAGTTTGGCAGCGGCATGTCGGCCGGTTCAGCGATTGAAGAGGCTGCACGCGCGGCTGTGGCAAGTCGCAATGGGGGCTACGGTGGTGAGGGCGGCGATTATGGCCTTGGACAAGGTCAGCAGTCCGGCAAAGCGGCAAGCCAGCTCGATGTGCTGACCGACACCATGGGCGTCGACTTCGGCCCCTATCTCTCGCGCGTCGTGCACGAGGTGCGTATCAACTGGTACAACCTAATTCCCGAAGCCGCGCGTCCTCCTTTGATGAAGAAAGGCAAAGTTTCCATCGAATTTGCCATTCTGAAAAACGGGAGCGTGGCGGGCATGAGGCTGGTGACCACCTCGGGTGATGTCTCTCTCGATCGTGCCGCCTGGGGAGGGATCACTGGTTCGAACCCGTTTTCGCCCTTGCCACAGGATTTTCACGGCCAATTCCTAGGCCTGCGTTTCCACTTCTACTACAACCCAGACAGGACAGATTTGCAGTAGAAGAACTTGCGGTTGTTTGTGGCAAAAAGCTTTTAACCGCAAAGCACGCCAAAAAACCCCGCCGAGTATGCAAAGGAGTAATTTCAGCTCTCCAGGCCGATACGGAAGCCCTATCTCGCGTCCGGATATGCCATCCTGATCAGCGTTCTTTCTGAAAACGGCAAATACAGCAACCCCGCGGTGGCTGCCAATGCTGCACCCAGCCCGATCTTCGGCATGAGCAAAAATGGGGCTATCCCCCACAACCCATCCAGCAGCAAAACAAACGGGAAAACCTTACGGAACTTCTTTCCCAGGCCCCGGTAATCAAAGCCAACCGCCGAGACCAGGTAGCAGCGCAACGGGACCCCCACACTCGCTGTGACTAGCACCGCTACCACAGTCGCCAAAGCACCCCAGTCAGGCAGGAATGAACCCGCCATGCGATCGACATCCTGCAGATGCAACAGCGCTTCGATGTAGAAGATCAGGTACATTACCTGGATCAGTGTGAATAACCCACGTGTAACCCCGCGGTGGGCAATCGGTAAGTCGAGTTCAGGATAGCCGCGAACAGAAACAGGTCCGGAAACGCTCTCCAAATGCTGATTCGCTGCGCCTGTCCCAACCTGCGCCATGGCGCCCGTTGCCTGCGAGACAGAGCCAGGCGCCTCTTCCCGCTGCACCGGCGCGATAAACCGGTATCCTCGCCGTGCCAGTGTTGCGACAAACCGCGGACTGGATGCCGAGTCGCCCAATGCTTCGCGAATCTTGTTCACCGCGGTATTCAGGCTGTGATCGAAGTCTACAAAGGTATCCGCGGGCCACAGCTTCTGGCGCAACTCGTCCCGTGTAACCACATCTCCTGGCCGCTCCAGCAGCATGGCGAGTACTTGCAGTGGCTGCTCTTGTAAGCGGATTCGCACGCCGCTTTTGCGGAGTTCGCCCACGACCAAGTCCAGCTCGAAAATCCCGAATCGAACCATCCTCCCCGCGGGTCTGGGTTGCGGTGCAGACATTAATGACGCGTAGTTTATCACCCCGGTTGCGGTGTCTTTGATCGTCCAAAGCAGATCCTATGGGAAGAGCCCGAGCCGGAGCCATTGCTCGGTCAATTCTGCTTGCAGGTCACTGCCGCTGGTTTTGTGGGGGCGCTACAATGTTCGTGTGTCCCGCTTACACCAGGTAGCGCACTCTGGTAAAAAACGCCCGAAGCACCACATCTATGCGCTGGAGGCAACCGGCCTGTTGCTCATCGCAGTAATGCTTCTGATCGTGACTCTCATCCGCTACTGGCATAACATCAACTGGAGCGCTCGCTGAGCTTGCCTCCGGAAAAACGTGAGCCCCTCCTGGTAGCCGTGATGGGTCCCACCGGGAGCGGAAAGACGGCCCTCTCGCTCGCCTTGGCCGAGCGCTTCGGAGGCGAAATCGTGAATTGCGATTCCGTCGCCATGTACCGCGAGGTCGAGATTGGCACCGCCAAGCCTGGGCTCGCCGAGCGTGCCAGGGTCCCGCATCATCTGCTCGATTTTGTCGATCTGACCAGCTATATCACTGCCGGTAAGTACGCGCGTCTGGGGCGTCAAGTCCTCGAAGAAATCAAATTGCGCGGGCACCTACCGATTGTCGTTGGCGGAACCGGTCTCTATCTGCGCGCCCTGATTGAGGGCCTCTTCCCCGGCCCGCAGCGCTCGGAAGAACTCCGCGATCGACTGCGCCAACGCGCCCAGAACAAGGGATCCGCCTACCTGCACCGGCTCCTGCACCGCCTCGATCCTGCCGCCGCCGGGAGAATTCACGGCAACGACACTCCAAAGCTGATTCGCGCTATTGAGGTCTGCCTTGCTTCGCGTCAGAAGATGAGCGAAATGTGGGAACGGGGCCGTGATTCTCTGAAGGGCTTCCGTATCTTGCGCGTCGGCCTGAGTCCAGACCGAAAGGCGCTTTATGAGCGCATCAACGATCGCGCACGGCGCATGTTCGAATTCGGTCTTGTGGAAGAAACTCGGTGCCTGCTGGAGAATTACGGTGATACCGCGCGACCGCTAGCCTCACTCGGATATAAACAGGCTGTGCAGGCGCTGGGTGGAGAAATCGATCCTCAGGCGGCGCTCTCGGCGGCGCAGCAAGCCCACCGCAATTACGCCAAGCGACAGATGACATGGTTCCGGCGGGAACCGGAGGTGGTCTGGTTCGCGGGATTCGGCGACGACCCGGCAATCCAGCGTAAGGCTATCGAGCACGTCCAGGAAAACCTGGCCACAGATTAACCGGGACGATGTAGGCCGGCGGCCTGAAACCTGAAGCCGCCTGACGCCTGCCGCGCTCTTCTGCTATTGTCTGCTCATGCTCAAATGTGTGGGCGCTTTCCTGATTGTTTCACTGCTTACGCCGCTAGCGCTCGCGAAGGAACGTTACCAGCAGCCTGGTCCCATCCATCTCGACCGCGACCGGCAAAAATGGGCGGAGAAGACTCTGCACAAGCTCTCCAGCGAAGAAAAAGTCGGCCAGCTCTTCATGATCTGGGTACGGGTGCAGTTTTGGAATACTGAAAATCCCGACTACCTGCAACTCCGCGACAACATACACAAATATCACATCGGCTCATTGGCCATGAGTGTTCCGGTCGACGGCCCCTTCCTGCTCAGAAACCAGCCGTTTGAAGCTGCCGAACTGCTCAACCGGCTACAAAAGGAGTCCAAGCTGCCACTGATATTCGCCGCTGATTTTGAGCGGGGTGTTTCCATGCGTCTGTATGGAACCACTATCTTCCCGCACCCCATGGCCTTTGGAGCCGCCGGCAAACCGGAATATGCCGAAGATTTTGGTCGGATCACAGCGCAGGAAGCGCGTGCCATCGGCGTGCACTGGAATTTCTTTCCTGTAGCGGACGTCAACTCCAATCCCGCAAATCCCATCATCAACACGCGTTCCTTTGGAGAAGATCCCGAGCAGGTCGGAGATTTGCTTGCTGCTTACATCCGCGGCGCACATGCAGGAGGCATGCTCACTACCGCCAAGCATTTTCCTGGACACGGCGATACCGATACCGATTCTCACCTCGGTGTCGCCCGTGTGAACGGCGATGTCGCGCATCTGCAAACCGTCGAACTGCCACCGTTCAAGAAAGCTATCGAGGGTGGCGTGGATTCCGTCATGGTTGCCCATGTTACGGTGCCCGCGCTCGAACCGGATCCGAATCGCGTCGCGACAACCTCGCCCGCTGTTGTCACTGATCTGCTTAAGAAACAACTTGGGTTCAAGGGTCTCGTCGTGACCGATGCCTTGGATATGGCCGGCCTCACCCGCCTTTACGGCGCAAACATCGGTCGTGCCGCCGTGGAGGCGTTCAAGGCCGGTAACGACCTGCTCCTCATTCCCTTCGACCTCGACGCGTCTTACCGCTCTATGCTCGAAGCGGTGCGAAGCGGAGAGATCTCGTCCGCCCGGCTCGATGAATCAGTTCTCAAGATATTGGAAGCGAAGGCCTCCCTCGGCCTCCACAAGGCTCACTTGATCGATCTCAATAAGGTACCCATGGAGATTGGCAAGCCATCGAACCTCGCCCTGGGCCAGCAGATAGCGGATGACGCCGTCACAATGGTGCGGGACAACGGCAAGCTTCTGCCCCTCAAAATTAGGGGAACCGCGAAAACTGGCCTTCCGTATCAATCAGTGGAGGAGGTACGCAATCGGGTCGTGGTGGTCATTTTCTCCGATGACGTGCGTACCGAATCCGGGCGCATGCTTGAGCGGGAGATTCGGAGCCGGGCGCCGGATGCCAATGTGCTGTACGTTGATCCGCGGATCGCAGCCGGGATGACGGACAGTGTGTTGGCAGCCGTGGACCAGGCTGAGGCGGTGATTGCCCCTGTATATCTGATTCCGACAGCGGGTAAGGCGATCAAAGAACAGGTCGGGGTCAAGAATTCGGTAGCGCTGGCGGATTCCACTGGTACGCTGCTCCAGGAAATCCTCGAGCACGCTGCGGGAAAGACGGTTGTCCTCGCCATGGGGAATCCATATCTGGCGCAGGATTTTCTGGCTATTCAGAACTATCTTTGTGCCTATTCGAATGCGACGGTTTCGGAGTTGAGCGTGGTAAAAGCCCTATTTGGTGAGATCGCCATTCGCGGTCACTTGCCGGTCAGCATCCCGAACGTCGCCCAACGCGGTTCCGGCATTGAACGGCAGCCTTTAGTCGCACACGGAGGTTCTCAAGATGCACAGTCCAAAACATCCGGGCGCTAACTTTCTGCATGGCTTCGCGCTGGCAGTCATTGCCCTCGTTCTCCTGCCAGCCTGCAGCATTAATGTGAAAAAGAATGAGGACGGAGAGGACAAGAAAGTCGACATCGAAACTCCCGTTGGCGGGATTCACGTCAGCAAGGATGCCGATGTGCGAGATGTCGGCCTTGCTGTCTACCCTGGCGCGCGCAAAAAGCAGAAAGACTCGAGCGGCGACGAGAAGAGCGCAAATGTCAATATCTCGGGACCCGGGTTTGGTGTGAAAGTAGTGGCCGTCGAATACCTCTCCGACGATTCTCCGGACAAGCTCATCGCCTACTACAGAGATCAGTTGAAAGAGTATGGCAGCGTGCTTGAGTGTCACACCAGCAAACACGGTAGCGATGTCGAAGTAAACAAGATGAGCCACCCGGATAGGAAGGAATCCAAGAAACTGACCTGCGACAACGATGACAGCGGCAAGACTGTGGAACTGAAGGTCGGCACCGAAGACAATCAACACATCGTTGCCGTGGAACCGCAGGGCAAGGGCTCAAGCTTCGCCTTGGTGTACGTACAGACCCATGGGAAAGAAGGCATGATTTAGGCTGATGGTGTGGCGTCGGGGCCGCGGCAGATTCTGTTGGAAATAGACAGCCCCAGTCGTGGATCTCGAGTGTTCTCTTAAATTGAGATCCCTAACCTTTCACCCGCACTTGGACTCGGGTTCCTTCCGGCAGTTCACCATCCAGTAACTTGATCACGCCCTCCCGCACCACGCCCTCAAATTCTTGTTGCTGACCGACCACGGCCGAGGCTGCACTCGGCATGCGGCGTCCCATGCTTTTATCCATCGCGGCGTTTGCTAAGCCGTCCGCTTCGCGGTTTTTTCCCCGCAAGACATGTTCAATGGAGAACCAGTCGAGTTTGCCAATCAACTCCTTCGCGCGATCATAGAGTTCCTGCAGGCTAGGGCTTTTGACCTTGTAAACACCCTTAATCTGGCGGACCAGAAGTTCGGAATCGCTGATCACTCTGAGGCCTTTGTAGCCGTGTGCTAGCGCGTAATGGAGCGCGGCAAGCAGGCCATTGTATTCGGCGTAATTGTTGGTCTGCTGGCCGAGGTACTCGCTGAGGGTAGCGATTTTGTGTCCAGCCTGATCGGTGATGACGACACCGTAGCCCGCTGGCCCAGGATTGCCCCGCGCGCCACCATCGATGTGAGCGATCAGGTAAGCTTCGGGCAAGGTCCCGCGTTGCGGGGGGAAGAGATCTTTTGTACCAGGGCTTCGTCGACTATGGCGAAAATCGGACGTCATTGGAAAAGTTTACAACGAAGCTGTCCGTCAGGAATGAGGCACATTGAGCACCAATTACTTGATTTTCTGGGCGACGACCAGCACCTTGCGCAAACAGTAGTACTGAAATTCTAGGCAGTGGCGAAAGCTGTTTATCTTCCCGCGGCGAGCCGCGTGGCCAGGCGTTGTGGGAGATTGGCGGCGAGAATACGGTCCTGTGCAGCTTTCAAGTTGTAAGGCGTGCGATAAAAACTGACCACTTGAGCGTCGGAATCATATACGGCGAAAGCCGCGCGCCAGTCGCTGTCGCGAGGTTGTCCCACTGACCCGGGATTAATCAGGTAGTGCATGCCATTCTGCAGCCGCCACTCGCTGGATTCCGCCTGACCCACAGTTTTGTAAGGTGGACGAAAGCTCTCATTCATATCTGCGTTCCCAGAAAAACCGCCCTGCAGATGGGTGTGTCCGAAAAACGTGAGCGGCACCGAAAACGCAAGCAGGGGCTCGAGTGCATCCCGCACCGTGACCACGTATTCGTCTTCGTCAATGGGCGAACCGTGCACAAATTGGGCACCCGGCAAACCGTCAATCCGGATCGGTCCCTGCGGCAGTCCGCGCAACCATTGCAGATTTTCGGGCGTAAGCTGTTCTCGTGTCCACAGAGCCGCCAAACCGGCGATGGGATTGAAATCGTTCAGTTCCATCAGTCCGGCAGCGGCCTTGTCATGATTCCCACGCACGAAAAGGTTTCCCAGGCTTCGCGAGCGCTCGATCACCTCATTCGGGCTGCCGCCGTAGCCCACGATGTCGCCGAGATTCACTACACGATCGTAAGGTGGCGCGGCAGCAAGGCAAGCTTCCAGCGCCTCAAGGTTGCCGTGGACGTCGCTGAGCAGAAGTATGTGCACGGAGCACCAGGACAGACTGGGGATTATAGACCTCAGGCGATGCGGAGGCACAACCGTCTTCGGCATATTCGGAAATCAGAACAAATCGGGTTCGCGTGCCTAACCCGAGCGCTAAAGTGACATCGATGGCGTGAGCGTCCTCACTGCGGAATTGCATAAACCGAGTTCGGCTCGGCCGGGGGCAGGCGGGGGCGCCTCTCTACCGGTCATTCCATCCCACTGTCATTTCAGAGGATTCACCACTGGACACCTTGCCCAATGCCCAGGGGCCACTTCCACCAACGGGGGAAGGGCAGTAGCGCATGCTGGCACGCGAAAATCGCAGCGCGGTTCGAAGGAACATCCCGGGGGAATGACCTGTAACGATGGCACGGTTCCCTCGATGGTCTCCAGCGGCCGAGCGCGATTCGTCTTGAGCGTCGGCACGGCCTTGAGAAGTCCGCGCGTGTAGGGATGTGCGGGGGAATTAAAAATGTCATGTTTCGCGCCCAGCTCGACCAGACTGCCCGCATACATTACCGCGACGCGGTCAGCGACCTGCGAGATCACGGCGAGGTCATGAGAAATGAAAAGCATCGCCAAACCAAATTTCTCGCGCAACTCGGCCAGCAGTTCAAGAATCTGCGCCTGGATGGTGACGTCGAGCGCAGTGGTAGGCTCGTCCGCGATGAGAAGTTGTGGCCGGTTGGCAATCGCCGTGGCAATCATTACGCGCTGGCGCATGCCGCCGGAGAGCTGGTGCGGATAATCGCGGGCGCGGCGCTCAGGATCCGAGATAGCAACGTCGTTCATGGCTTCGATCGCCCGCTGCCATGCTTCCCGCTTCCTGATGTCTTTGGAGTTGTCGTGAGCAAGGATCGCCTCGGCAATCTGGTCTCCAACGCGCATTACAGGATTCAGCGCAGTCATTGGTTCCTGAAAGATCATGGCTATCCCCGAGCCACGGAGGTGTCGCATTTCTTCCTCAGGAATTTGAAGGAGATTACAGGCGGAGCGCTTTCCGTTCGTGAACAGGATCTCTCCCGAGATCCGTGCCTGTGGCGGAAGCAGGCGTATGATTGCAAGGGATGTGACGGATTTTCCAGAGCCCGATTCGCCGACCAGGCCGAGCACCTCGCCGGGAGCGATGCTAAACGAGAGACCCCGGACCGCAGCGACACTCGGCGGACTTGTAATTCGGCTTGGCTCTTCGATTCGGGATGCACTGTCGAGGATGCCCGTCCCCCGACGAACCTCCATGGGCGAGTCCGCCGTTCCTACGCTAGTCTCCAAGGGCGAGAACGGTCGCGCCATCTGATTCTGTATGGGAAATTCGACAGTCAGATGTCGTACATCAAGCAGTAGCGCCACGCAATTATCCTAGCAGCGGCATGTAGACTGGCGGGTGCCTCGTCTGTTAAGGAAAGAAATCCGGTGGAATGACTGTCGTCCTCACCCGCTTGCTAGACACTTGTGCCCCGTCCGGCTAATGGCTAGCGATTACCACTATGCAACCCGCACATAGACGGAGATCGAAGTTGCTCGTTCCGACGTGAGAACCGACGAGCCAAGTCTTATCTCGCTTTTCGTTTTACTGTCCCAGGATCAGCGGCAGGCCGTTCTTGCTGTTTCCGATCACGACGACTTTCGAATTCACGCTTTTGGCCAGATTCTCGGTAGCTTCTATTCCTTTCCACTCGAGAAGAGCCGGGCTGATGCCTTGAGCCACGATCTGCTGGAAATCGCGAATACCAGCCGCTTCGATCCGTTTGCGTTCTGCCTCCTGCTTTTCTTTTTGCAGCCGGAAGTTCATGGCCAGCGCTTCCTGCTCCGCCTGCTGCTTGGATTCAATAGATGTTTTGAGCGTGGTGGGCAGTTGAATGTCCCGCAACAAGATGCTCTCTACAAGGATGCCGCGCGCCCCGAGCAGATTTGAGAGCTGGTCCCGAACCTGTTTGGCCACCATCTCGCGCTCACCAGTATAGAGTGCATTAGCGCTGTGGGAAGCGGTCGCCTCGCGAATGGCTGCCCGGAGATTGGGTTCAATCAGTACGGTCAGGTAATTGGGCCCGATTTTCTGATAGACCTCGGCCGCCTTCTCCGGATTGAGGTGGTAAATGAGGGACGTGTCAAGATTCATGACCAAGCCTTCGGCCGAGGGTACGCTCGCAGATTCCTTGATCTCTTGCGTCCGAATCGTGAGCTCATGATTTACCTTGAAGGGATTCACCAGGTGAATGCCTTCGGGCAGAACCTCTCCGGTCACACGCCCGAACAAAGTAAGCACGCCGACATTGCCCGATTCGACTCGCGCCACCGAGGCGAACAGCAGGATCACAAACAGGAATCCGGCGATTCCCAGTCCAATGAGCCGCGCGAAAGGATTTCCGTTCACATTGATGACCTTGCCCCGAGCGTCACCATATATTGTCATGATAGTTCCTCCCCAACCCGATTCTAGGTCGGTGGGGGCTCCAGCCGTAAGTGACTTTCCGGAGCACCAAATCTCAAGGTCATCCGGGCGGTCCTCTAAAACACCAGCCCCGCTCGGCTCGGCGCTTCTTGGCCCACTCCCGCGCCATTCACCGACTACGTTGAGATTTCCACATTGTGATTTCTTGCCAAAATGTCGCTATATCTCAGGGTACGCGTAAGAAAAACTGTCAAAACTGCCCCTACCGCAGACACTGCTAAAGATTCAGGCACAGGTTTGCACCAGTTCTGTAGCAGGGGTATGTGGACGGGCTGCACTTGATTGCATCGCAAGGAGATAGAATTCTGCGTTTTTCATTGACTCCCAAAATGGGAAGCGTAAAAAGGAAATCGTTCTTTGACACGTTCTGAGGTTTTCCCGGTTGGTGTGGCGTCCGGGGCTCGAGCCAGGTCACCTTTACTCACTCACTGCAAAGTGAGGGCTGAAGGAGGGCCGGTGAGGGTCTATAGCAAAGCGCTGGTCGAGGCGAACAGTAAGAACTAGAGGTCAAAGGCAGGATAGAGTTCCGAGGCGTTAAGCAGGTTTATCCGGTTGGCGGTAAGCCCGGAGCCCGAGCAAGGATCGCGCGCAGCAACCCGCAAGGGAAGCAGCGAGGGCAGGTCGGCAAGGGTCTAAAGCGAGCTACTGGCCGAGAGGAATGAGCTTGACATCACCTCGGAACTCTTATTTTTTCGGGCAGTTCTCAAGTTGCCAGTTTTCTCGTTACTCTTCCTCCCGGCAATGTCAATGTATGGAAAGCCGCCCTCGTCTGTGCGAGCTCCAGCGCTGGCTCGGCTATTCTTGCAGTCCGCTGGTGTCAGATCGTTGCGGATCCCCGTTTGCTTCGAATCTGGCGAATTATCAGCCATATCGCCAACCCAACCGCGACCGCTACCAGAATCCAATGAAAATGCTGGCGAAAGAGTTCCACCGTGAAGTGCACGAACTGCGGGCCGAATCTGATCGTCAGTAGTGCAAGCAGAAGAAATCGCACGAAGCGACCGGCAAAAATTGCCAGCAGAAAATGACTGTAACGCATTTCGAAGATCGCGGCCGCCAGTACGAAGAGCTTAAAGGGGGTGGGCGGAGGCAGCATGGCAGGGAACATCAACGCCCAAAATTCATGTCGATCAAAAGACGCGCGGATCTTCTCGAACCGTCCCGGTGAAATCCTGTCCCGGAGGAGAACTTCCCCACCTTTGTATCCGATCACGTACAACGCCGAGCTGCCTACAGCAGACCCTGCGGAAGCCAGAATCACGTAGAGCAGAAAGTGGGCTCGGTCCTGGTAAACGTAGCCCGCTATCACGGCGTCCACGGGAAGGCCCATAAATGACCCGTCCATGGCGGTGACAACGAAAACGCCCCACACGCCCAGCGGCTTGAGGAGTGCCCAGATCCACGCGGTGTAGCGCGACAGGATGTGCTTTATCGTGTGCAAGGGGAATTAGCAGTTTACGTGAAGGGCAGCAGACGCGTCAGGGGCGGACACTCTGACAGACTAAACAGCAGAGACTTGGCTTGGCCGTGGACGGCAGAGGGCGCCCGTCTCACGTAAGTGCCACTGTGATCTGTGTGGCTAAGGATGCTTCGTGTTGCCGCTCAACAACTCCAGCGCATGCGGCAACAGATCAATGACTGCTTCCAGAGATTCAATCGCGCCTATAGGGCTTCCAGGGAGGTTCAAGATCACCACTTTGCCCCGGGCGCCGCACGTAGCCCGGCTCAAGGCGGCAAGTGGAGTTTTCTTCCCGCCTTCGAAGCGCATCCGTTCCGCCACGCCTTCCAATAGGCGCTCGCAGACAGCCCGCGTCGCCTCTGGAGTTACATCGCGCGGCGCAATGCCCGTGCCACCCGTCGTTACTATCAGCCGGGCATTCTCGCTGAGTTGCATAAGGGTGTTCTGGATGTAAATTTGTTCATCGGGGACGACTTGCCGGGCCACAACCTGAAACCCGCGTTTTTCGAGCGCCTCGGCCACCGCCGGTCCGGAGAGGTCATCTCGTTCGGCACGTGAGCAGGCATCGCTGACCGTGACAACCGCGGCAGTGAACGGCCCAGGTGACATATCAGGTGTCGAGGAGGACATCCTCTTCCTCTGTCTGGCCGACATCGCGCCTGGATTCGTCGAGTAGGCGCAGGCCTTCCATGAGCAGACCCTGAGTGCGCAGGCGGGTGGTCTGCACAGTCGTTTTGCCTTCGAAGTCGATCTGGAAATTGCCCCCCATCCAGCGGAGTACTTTGAAGACAGCCTCATCACCAGTCAGCGAGCCGTACGCCGCGTGAACGACCTGACCTTCGGTGAAATATATTTCGCACCGCTCTTTTTCGTTGGTCAGCGTGAGCAGGCAGCTTTTGCGGCCCATCTCCAGCGACTGCACCAGGTCAATCACGTTCATTTGTGACAGGCTGCCGCGCAATACGCCGTTCGTGGATCCGGCCCTGGCCATCTTCTCCAGCGCAATCTTGTCGATGACCCGCTTGATGCGGTGGGTAGCGTCTTTCAGAAAAAAAGGCTTCTCAACGAAATCGTCGGCGGGATCCTGTTGTGACAGCTTCTCGCTGATGTCGTTTTTGGTAGCGAGCAGGACAACGGAGACACCGGCAGTGGCGGGACGGCTCTTGAGCTTCTCCACAAGTTGGCGGCCGTCCATGCCGGGCATCCGGTAATCACTGACCAACAGGTCAGGGGGATCGTCCACCGCTTTGAGCAGCGCATCTGCCCCGTCGGTGGCGGTGGAGACAATGGCCAGTGGCGAAAGAGACTGCCGCAGCATTCCCAGCACCATGGGGTTGTCATCCACCAGTAGGATTTTGACGTTACTGGACATACGAACCGTTATTCCCGCGTTTTCTGCTCCCGCTTCCTGGGGCGCACATAGTCGCCGCTCTTGCCGCCCGATTTGCGTTCCAACAGGATTTCCCGGATTTCGATTCCCTTATCGAGAGCTTTGCACATGTCGTATACATGTCGTATACAGTGAGGGCGGCGACGCTAGCCGCGACGAGCGCCTCCATCTCCACGCCTGTACCGGCCGTAGTTTTAACTTTTGAGGTAACAGCGACGCCATTCTCGCACAGCCGCATACGTACATCAACGTGGGAGAGCGGCAGCGGATGGCACATGGGGATCAGCTCTGCCGTGCGCTTGGCCGCCATGATGCCCGCCAATCGAGCCACTTCCAGCGGATCGCCTTTGGGATTCTGCGGCAGTGCTTCCAGCACGTCGCGATTCATGGCCACGAAGGCGCTGGCCTCCGCCTCGCGTTCCGTGGCGGACTTGGTGGAGACGTCGACCATTCGCGCCCGGCCCGCGCGATCGTAATGGGAGAGCTTTCTGGCCATCTTGGAACGGAACTATCTTACATGGACGGCATACTTAGAAAACTCACCACCCAGACGCAATCATTTCACCGCGCCTCGAACTCCCACCAGCTCGCGGTGTCTCGCCCGCGCTGCCTCTACCACCGCTCGGAAGATCGCTCGCGACCGTTCATCCTGATCCACCGAGCGCTCCGGGTGCCACTGTACGGCTAAAACAAAATGATCAGCCGAAGTTCCTTCGAGCGCCTCGATGACGCCATCGTCGGGACAGTGTGCCACGACCCGCAGCCCGTCTCCGACTGCATCAGCCGCCTGGTGATGGCTGGAATTGACCGGGATCAGCATAGCTTTGCCCTCAGAAGCTGCAGCCGGCGGTTCTTGATCGGCGCTTTTGGCGCGACTGAAGACGTGCCCTTCCCGGTCCAGGGGGCTGAGGCCGTGCTCTTGCCCAACCGCGCCGTTCACAATTGTCGCCAGCGTCGATCCTAGATCCACCACGACGGCATGCGCCACCGGCACGTTTCGTCCTGCAGCGTGGTTCACTCGCCGTTTTTCCAGCGGCAGACATTCCGCCAAGTCCTGGATCAGCGTTCCCGTCCGATACACATTCAAAATCTGCAAGCCATAACAGATGCCGAGGACCGGTTTGCGCATGTTGTAGGCATCCTGAAGCAGCAGTTCGTCGACCGTGTCACGCTTCGGATCGGCCTCCGCTGTGCTGGGATGCCGTGAGGCTTCATATTTGGCGGGATCCACATCGGCTCGGCTGCCGGGCAATAACACCGCGTCACAACGCTCGATGATTTTCATGATTTCGGAAGGAGCCTTGTCCAGCGGGATGCGAACCGGCTCTCCTCCTGCCATTTCCACAGCGCGTTCATATTGTGGCAGGGAACGCGCGACATATTCGGGATCGGAATGCGGGATGGGAATGGCGATTCGTGGTGGCATGACTAGTTCATTTTAAATGGAGAACGGTTGAGCCGAGCCAAGCTCGGCCTGGATAGCCGAGGGCGTGCTGTGCCCACTCGGTTCGTGCAGGCTAAACCGGCTCACCTTTCAGCCTGCCCTCTCAATCTCCGCCAGTGCTTTCGTCTGCCGGTAATGCCGGATTTCCATGGCCAGCGAGAGCACCAATACGATCACCCCGGCGACAACAGCTGCAGGCACAGCAATGTTGCGGTAAGCCAGGGTCACTTTGGGCGCGGCACCCCCACGTATTCTACCCACCAGGACGATCCCTATAATCCCGAGCAACAGGCTTACCGCGAACGAAAGAACAGTGACAAGAAAGGTGACCACCGCGACCCGCAGGGGAATCCCATACCAGCGAGGCTTACGGAACGTACGTTTGGATGGCATCCGTTCCTAGGCTACACCTTCTTTGCGATTGCCAGTGTGGTGTCGTGGGAGGTGCGCTAGAATAACCTGCATGTCGCAAGCCGCCCCCGCGGTCACGCATCCGCCCGCGGAAATCGTTCGTCAGACCCCCGTCTCACAAGCACCAAACGGGATCTGCTATGCCGTCTCCGGCGAGATTACGATCCCCGATTCCGATCTCGATCGCATGGTTGCTGCCGTGCCCCGCAGTGCCGCGGCCGCCCTGGAGCGCAAGGCCTATTACTTCGTTCCGCTCACCGTGAGTCAGGGCGAGGATACGGTGATTGCCGATCGTTACGATGTCTCCCTCAGCGATAATGCGGTGTGTCACCGCAACCTCGACCTCGGCGATTCGCAGTGCGTCTTTATCTCCACGCGGCTCATGGATGACAAGTTCTCAGTGGCGTTCGAGTTTTATATTAATGTCGGCCATGCGGTGGTCGAGCGCGCTGGCGTTTCGCGGGCGTTCGCCGATCTTGTCTGGAAGCAAGTGGAAAGTGGCGTTCGTGGCGAGACGTCGCTCGATGCCTGGGACTCACGAAAGCTGGCTACTGCTACTGGTCCGGCCACTGAGAAGTACAAGAACGAGTACTTCGCTGCAACTTTCGCGGACGCTATCTCGATTTATCTTCTGTCGCTATTTCTTGACGTCGACTATTACGACCTGCGCGAACGCGACTACCCGCTCCTGGCACCCACTCCTTTGGCTGAACGTCTGAGGAAAGCCGCGGAACTGTTTCCGCCGAATCCAGGATTCGAATTCGCGATTTATTACAAGCGGCGGACCTGAGGGCGATGGGTTTAGCCACAGATTTGCCGGCGTTCTTTTCCACACCACGGCGTGCAGCTGCGTGAAGATAACTTCCTCACTGGAAAATAGAAGTAGACAATGTGCTGCGGGCAGTGGCCGCGCCGTCCCTTGTTGCGGGCTGAAGCGCCCCATTCCGCAGCGCAGTAAGCACCTTGTCTTCGATGCCGTAGCGTAAGGATCTGAGGACTTTCGTTCCCATCAGTCGCTTTCTGGTTACAATCATTTCTCCATGCCTGTCACTATCCGAGCCTTTGCGAAGATCAATCTCGGATTGCGCATCGGGGCGCGACGCGCTGACGGGTTCCACGAACTCCGTACCGTCTATCAGACCATCGCGCTGCATGATGTCATCCGCGTGCAAGTTGTTCGCGGCACGGGAATCGAAATCCGCTGTGATGACCCGCGCGTCCCCACGGACGAATCGAACACCTGCTATCGAATTGTGGAGCGGGCCGTACACGCGCTCAAAGTCCACCGGCGGGTAGTTATCGAGATTGAAAAACATTTGCCAGTGCAAGGCGGACTCGGAGGCGCTTCTTCCAATGCCGTGGCGGCGCTCCTTGCACTGGAGCGGGGACTGAAAGAGCAACTGCCCGTCCCTGAGAAGCTGCGGATGGCCGCCGAAGTTGGTTCTGATCCGCCTCTGTTCTTGATTGGGGGAACGGTTCTGGGGATTGGTCGGGGCGAGGAGGCTTATCCGCTTCCGGACCTGCCGGCGCTGACCTGCGTTGTGGCTACGCCGGAAATTGCGGTCTCCACTCCCAAGGCGTTTGCTGGTTGGGACCTGATGATGGCCAGAGGAGAATATCCTCATGGGCGCGACTGGGAGCAGCACGACCGGGGAGGTCACGACTTCAGTCGTGCCGCACACCGGTCCTCCACAAGAGGGGCTTTAGCCCCTAATGCATCTGCCGCCGAGTTGCACTCGGCCCGGACGAGCGCGGACGCCAGTCCCTCCTTAGGTCCGGTTAGCGGGAGTGCGCGCCCGCAGGTAAAACCCACAGGGGAGGGTGCTCGTGCCTACTCAGCCCGCTCTAAATTGACTCCCCTCGACCCCTCCGATAGAATGTTGGAGTTCGGCCGCACGGTTTCTGCGTGGCTGAGCGGTTTGCCCCAGCGTGGAATCAAGTCTGGCAGGCCTGCATCCGGTGTCCCTGTTCGTATCGGCAGGGGCCGGGCCGAGACCCCGCTTCTCGACCGCGTCCGTACCGGGATCGAAAACGACTTTGAACAAGTCGTCTTTCCTCAGTATCCCGAACTACGTGAGATGAAGCGTGTGCTTGAGCGCGAGGGTGCGCAGTATGCCTCGCTGTCCGGATCCGGTTCCGCGATTTATGGCCTGTTTGCGTCGCGGGCCGCTGCGGAAAAAGCTGTGGCTACTCTGCGGAAAAGGGGTGTTCCAGCGGAGGCGACAACCACTCTCACAAGGCAGCAATACTGGAAGAAGATTTTCGAGTGACGATTTCAGATTGCAGATTTCAGACTCATGGTTATAGTGGGAGACGAGCCTTTCATTCTACAATCTGAAATCGCTAAATCGTGTGTTACTGGGCCGTCGACTAATGGTAGGTCAAGTGCCTTTGGAGCACTTTGTCTAGGTTCGAATCCTAGCGGCCCAGCCAGAAATGCAGCTCTCAGCCATTAGCTTTTAGCTTGGGCACGGGAGCTGGCAGCGGCGAATTGGGCTAATGGCTAGGAGCTAACAGCTAAGAGCTAAACTTATGGCAACTCTCGTGACAGCGACGGAAAAAAAGGTTCAGGCGGGCGTGGACGAGAAGCCGGAGCGCAAGCCTCAGCGCGCCCGTGTCGACGACAAGTTCAAGATCTTCTGCGGCACAGCCAATGAGGCCTTGGCGGACGAGGTCTGCGCCTTCCTTGGCTTGCACCGCGGCCAGGCGATGGTCACCCGGTTCAAGGACGGAGAAGCCTACGTCCAGATCCAGGAGAACGTGCGCGGTGCCGACGTCTTCGTGATCCAGCCGACCTGCCGCCGCGTGGACGAACATTTGATGGAGTTGCTGCTGATGATTGATGCGCTCAAGCGCGCCTCAGCCCGACGTATCACCGCTGTCATCCCTTATTTCGGCTACGCGCGCCAGGACCGCAAGGACAAGCCGCGGGTGCCGATATCCTCCAAGCTTGTGGCCGATCTGCTCACCACCGCCGGCACTGACCGTGCGCTGGTCGTGGATCTGCACGCGCCGCAGTTGCAAGGCTTCTTCAACATCCCAGTGGACCACTTGTTTGCTTCTCCTGTGTTGGTGGACTACTTCAGGAAGTTGAACCTGCCGCATCTGACCGTAGTGTCGCCGGATGCTGGCGGCGTGGAGCGCGCCCGCTTTTTCGCCAAAAAGATGGACGCCGCACTCGCCATCGTCGACAAACGCCGCGTTGACATAAATGTTGCTGAGGTCATGCATGTCATCGGTGACGTCAAGGGCCGCACATGCTTGGTGATCGACGATCTCATCGACACTGCCGACACGCTGGTCAAGACCGCGCATGCGCTTCTGGAAAATGGCGCCAGCGCCGTCTATGCCTGTGCCTCGCATCCGGTGCTTTCTGATCCGGCGGTGAACAATCTCTCGAATTCTCCCATCGCTGAAGTGGTGGTGACCAACACCATTCCGCTGACCGAAGCCGCGAAGAATGAGCCCAAGATCAAGGTGCTATCCATTGCTGGCCTGATTGGACGCGCCATTCAGTCGATTCACGACGAAACTTCAGTTAGCAAATTATTCGTGTAGGAACAGGAATCAAGATTATGGCTACTGCAACCGAAACCAAAGTTACCGAGACCAATATTTTGGAAGCGCAACCGCGCACTCCTGGAACAAAGAATGATGCCCGGCGGGTACGCCGGAGCGGCAAGATTCCCGCGGTGCTCTATGGTGCAGGCAAAGATGTGGCACCGCTCAGTGTGGATCCACGCCAGGTGCTCCGTATCCTGCATTCCGCAAGCGGTCACAACACGATTTTCGAGCTCTCGCTGAACGGCGGCGAGCGCACCAAGGCCATGATCGTGGACTGGCAGTTCGAGCCGATCAAGGGCAAGCTCCTGCACATTGATCTGAAGCGCATCGCCATGGACCAGAAGCTTACGGTGATGGTACCGATCGTGCTGAAGGGCGAAGCCGCTGGTGTGAAGCAGCAGGGTGGCATTCTGGAGCAGGTGCTGCGCGAGATTGAAATCGAGTGCTTGCCCGGCAACATTCCGGCTTTGATCGAGGCGGACGTTACAGAGTTGGTCTTCGGCAAGGTGCTGCGGGTCGCAGACCTGCCGCACAGTGACAAATTCAAGGTGCTCACGGACGAGAACCAGAGTGTGGCGCACATCATCAGTGTGAAAGAGGAGGCGGCGCCGGCACCGGAAGCCGTGGCTGCCGAAGCTGCCGCCGTACCGGCAGAACCCGAGGTCATCAAGAAGGGTAAACAGGAGGCCGAAGAAGAAGCTGCCGAGGAAGGCGGCGCAGAGAAGGCAGCAAAAACCGAGAAGAAGGAAAAGAAATAAGCGATTTCTGTGCGGCCGTGGGCGAGCAGCGGTATCGGCAACAAGATCACTTGGGGTCGAGCGAAGCTTGGCAATCAAAACACGGGAAGTTGACAAGGCGTGAAACTGATCGTCGGGCTGGGCAATCCCGGAATCGAATACCAGTTTACGCCGCACAATCTGGGTTTTCTCGCTGTCGATCGTATCGCGAACGATTGCGGTGTCGAGATCAGGAATCGCCAGTGTCGCGCGCTTACAGCACGGGCCAAGATCGGAGCAGAACAGATCCTTCTGGCCAAGCCGGAGACGTACATGAACCTGAGCGGCCTCTCAGTACGCGAGCTGCTTGTGAAGTACGAGCTGAACCCGGTAACTGACTTGGTTGTGATTTATGACGAGCTGGACCTGCCGCTGGGCACGATTCGCATCCGGCAGCGTGGCAGCTCGGCGGGTCACAACGGGATGGAGTCGTTGATTGGGGCGCTTGGTACGGAAGAGTTCCTGCGAATCCGGCTGGGCATCGCGCCGGATGGCAAGATTAAGAACGGTGTGCGATACGTACTGAGGCCGTTCACGAAAGCGCAACTCAAGGCAGTGGACGAGGTACTGGACAAAGCTGCAAAAGCTGTGAAGGTGATTTTGACTGACGGACCCGCGGCAGCCATGAACCGCTTCAACCGCAAGGAGGAGCCGGAAGATTAGCTGCGAATTCGCGCGCATGAAAGAACAACCATCCTGAGAGGCCTTCATGGCGGCTCAGAATGACAATGGTCTTGATTTCGTTCGTGTGAAATGCGTGGCTCAGAATTTGGAGACCTAATCATGAATCGCACTTATGAATTGATGTTTATCGTTCGGCCTGACATGGTGGAGGCGGAACTCGACAAGTTGATTTCCACCTTGGAGTCCCAGGTGGCCACCTCGGGCGGCACGGTGAAGAGCGTCGAACGTATGGGCAAGCGTCGTCTCGCCTACACTGTCCGACGATTTCAGGACGGTATGTACGTACTGCTCACGGCAGAGGGTAGCGGCGCGCTCATCCACGAACTAGAGCGCCGCTTGCGCGTGACCGAACCGGTGATCAAATTCCTCACCGTGCGCGTCGATGAGGAACAGAAGCGCCTAGACAAGATCAAACAAATCCGCGAGGCACGCAAGAAGAAGGCGGCACCGGCTCCGGCCGAAACGGGCGGCGAAACGGGCGGCGAAACAGCCGCGGTTACGGCATAGGAAGTAGGTCGATGAAGGGCGAGGTCTCGCTTGGCGGCCTCGTTTTGCTGACGGGCGAAGACGCCCGTCCTCCATAGTTTAGAGAATGAAGGAGCATCATGGCTGAAGAAACCAGAACCACATCCGCACCCGTTGGCGAGCGCCCGGCAGGAGAGCAGCGGCCTGGGTATCGCGGCCCGCGTCCCGCCGGCGGCCCTGGCGGTCCCCGGGAGGGCGGCCGCAAATATTTCCGCCGCAAGAAGGTCTGCAAATTTTGCGTGGAGAAGATTGAGGCGATCAACTACAAGGACGTTCGTCTGCTTTCACAATTTGTGGCCGAGAGCGGCAAAATCGTGCCACGGCGTTTGACCGGGGTCTGCACTCCGCACCAGCGACGCCTCTCGACTGCCATCAAGCAGGCACGCAATATCGCTCTGCTGCCCTTTGCGGGCCGGCCATCGTAAACAGCGGCCACGGATCAACACAGATTCACATGGATTTTTTTAGTTTTGTTTGATGCGTGAAAATCCGCGCAAATCCGTAGCCCAAGATTTCACATAAGAGATTTCACTTACGGAGTCATTATGGAAGTCATTTTGAAAGAAGATGTACCCAAGCTCGGCTCGCGCGGCGACGTGGTAAGGGTTGCCGAGGGTTATGGCCGCAATTTTCTTCTGCCTAAGAAGCTCGCCATTGAAGCCACGCTTACGAACAAGGCCGTCATCGAGCAGATGAAGGCCGCGTCCGTCCGCCGCTTCGCCAAAGAGAGAGCTGGCGCCGAAGCGTTGGCGAAACAGTTTGACGGCGTCGAAGTCTCTTTCCACCGCCGCACCGGCGAAAAAGACCAGCTCTTCGGTTCAGTCACTTCCGGTGACATCGCGGACGCGCTCGCCAAGAAAGGCTTCAATGTGGACCGTCGCAAGGTCCAGCTCCACGAGCCAATCAAGACATTAGGCGAGTTCACAGTCCCGATCAAGCTTCACCGCGACGTGACGACTCACCTGAAGGTCGTCATCGAGAAGGAATCCACGGAATAGATCTGTGGACGCAGGTGCGAGGTGCGGGGATACCTGTCCCTATACTCTTATCGCGGATCGGTAGTTTCTTATTGCCGGGAGTATCGTTTTTTAAGTTTCGTTTCTAAGTTTCATACCTACAGCTATTTACAATTCCTTTACAAATTGCTGACATTCCACGTGTGTTAAGCAAGAACCATGCCAAATCCTGTAACCTTGCTTACGGTTCCACCCCTGCCACGTCCATAACTATGCAACCGGGAAAGCAAGCACGGGCACCGAGGTTGCTGAGGACAAGGCGAAATGCCGGCCGATTCGTGGGCTGTACCCTTTGCGGTTGGCAAGTGTTCCCATCCCGGCGCCGCAAGCGACAGGGTGGGAAGAGACAGTGGAACCCAGGACCCCATTACACGGGGCCACATGGCTGGGCATAGTCTAAGCCGCATAGATGACACGATGCTGATCCGAGAGGCGCAGCGCGGGAATCGTGCTGCCTTCGAGGAGCTCGTCCGCCACTATGATCAAGCGGTGCTCCGGCTCGCTCTCCACCTCACCGGATCAGAGCACGATGCTCAGGACGTTTACCAGGAAGCGTTCTTGAAAGCGTATAAGAACGTTGGGAGTTTTCGGTTTGAATGCTCCTTCTACACCTGGATCTATCGCATTGTGACTAATCTGTGCCTGGATCACCTGCGAAAAAAACAGGTGCGCAAGGAAGATGCTCCGGTCGCGGTCGACTCCTCCGGGCAGGAGCACGACCTGCTGGACCAGGTGCCCGATGGACGGGCGGCGGCCAATCCCGAGCGCGATCTGATGCGCCGCGAACTCGGTAGCCACATCAACCGGGCACTGGAGAGGCTTACGCCGCGGGAGCGCATGGTGTTCGAGTTAAAGCACTACCACGGCCTGAAACTGCGCACTGTGGGCGACATCCTGAATACGACTGAGGAGACGGCGAAAAATACTTTGTTCCGTGCGACGCAGAAGTTGCGTGGCGCACTGGCGGATATGCGATGAGAAGGCTTGTGTAGGGACGGGTCTGGTAACCCCACTACGAGGGGGTGCAATTATGAAATGTGAATGGGTAAGAGAAAACATCCTGCTCTACGTTTATAACGAGCTGGCCGATGACGCCCGCTACGAACTGGAGCAGCACCTGGGGCGCTGCTCCGATTGCGCCGCCGAGCTAAAGGCGATGCGCAAGTTCCATTCGACGATTGCGCAATTTTCGGTCGAAGAGCCGACTCCGAACCTGCTGACCGCCTCCCGCATGCGCCTGCAGGAATCGCTCGAAACTGTAGCGCAGGGCGGCTTCTGGCAACGCCTCACATTCGATCCAGCCAACTGGCTGCGCCAAGTCCGATTTTCTCCCGCCCTTGCTGCGGCCATTTTTATTGTGGGCTTCGCCGGCGGTATCGGCGCAACATACAAAGTCATTTCCGGCAACAACCCTGGTGGCAGCATCATCGTAAATAAACAAGAACCCCCCGCACCTGTCGAGTCTGCGATCACGGGCATCCGCTCCATTAATCAGGAGCCCGGTTCTAACCAGATCAGCATTAAATACGACACAGTATCCACGCGGCAAACCCAGGGTGCGTTGAACGATCAGCGCATCCAGCAATTGCTGCTTTTCGCCGCCCGCAACAACTACAACTCTGGCGTGCGCATGGATTCGGTAGACCTGCTAACCCAGAAGCCCGACGACAACCGCGTACGCGAGGCCCTGATTTATGCTCTGCGATACGACTCGAATCCGGGTGTGCGGCTCAAGGCGCTGGAAGGCCTGGGATCGTATGTGAAAGATGATGTCCGGGTTCGTGACACCGTACTAGAAGCTTTGATGAACGATTCCAATCCCGGCGTGCGTACTCAGGCACTCCATCTTCTTGAGCCCGTGAAGGCCGATAGCAGCGTCCGCGGCGTGCTGCAACGCCTGGCCGAGAACGATCAGAACCAGTACATCCGGTCGCAGGCCCGCACGCTGTTGGCTCGGTTGCCAGAAATTGACTGAGTGGCTCGTATCAGGCACGGCTTCAACCGTGCTCAACAAGGAGTCGAAAACAGAAGCTACATGTTGAAAATATCACTTAAATTCGCTGGGACGCTGATGATGCTGGTGTCTCTTGCTTCTCTCGTGCCAGCACAACCGCAGAATCGTGTTTATCGGGAGGGCGGCGGCTGGGCCGAAGAGATCGCTGGCTCTTTGCCTGCTGCCAAAAATCTCCGGGTCAAAGTGGATGCCGGTTCCGTTCGCATCGTGGGGGGCTCGCAGCAGAGCATCAATTACGTAGTTCGTAATCATGCTTACAGTTCTTCGGAAGACAAGGCTCGCCGCGAGTTCGACTCCTATAAGATCAGCGCTTATGTCCGCGGAGACACCGCCTGGGTCGTGGGTGAGTGGCAAGGTGGCAGACCGCCTAGTAAATGTTCTGCCGAGTTCGTGATCAATGCCCCGCGCCAGATGGAATTGGTGAAGATAGAAACCGAGGGCGGCAGCGTTTCCACTACCGGCATCGCCGGTCGCGCAGACGCACAGAGCGGCGGCGGCAGCATTCATCTGGACGACATTGGTGGTGCCATCAACGCTGAAACCGGCGGCGGGTCGATTGACGTGGGTAGCGGCGGGGGCGACCTCAACCTTCACACCGGAGGCGGCAGCATCGAGATCCGGGCAGCCAAGGGCAAGATCAATGCTGAAAGTGGAGGCGGTAGCGTTGTCCTAATTTCCGGATTACAAGGCGCCGTCCTTGAAACCGGCGGCGGCAGTATCCAGGTCAAAAAGTGTACGGGAACTGTGAAGGCGACCACCGGCGGCGGTAGCATCGATCTGGGTGATATCGGCGGCCCCGCAGAAATTGAAACCGGGGGCGGAAGCATTCGCCTCGGATCTGCGAAAGGCCTGGTTCGCGCCGAAACTGGCGGCGGCAGCATCGAGTTAAACGGCGTGCCCGCAGCCCGGGCCGAAACCGGGGCAGGAGGCATCGTTGCAAAGTTCGTTGCCTCCACTGGTGAGCGGACCGACTCCGTGCTCGAAACCTCGGCTGGCGATATTACAGTTTATTTGGCTTCCGACCTGGCGATCACGATTCGTGCCAGCATCGAGCTCGCCAACGGCCACAACATACGTTCGGACTTCCCCGATATTCACGTCAGGACCGAGGGCGGGGATTATGGCCCAAAAACCGTGAGTGCCGACGGAAGGTTAAACGGCGGTGGCCCGGTGCTGAAGGTGCGCACCACGACGGGCGACATTACATTCCGCCGGACCAGCCGTTGAAGGTGCTCTGATGGAACGTTTTCGCAGACTACAGGCTCCTGCTTGTTAAGAGATCAGCATGGAGGATAAAACCATGCGCAAGT
>QIAR01000058.1 GCA_003225595.1 Acidobacteriota bacterium
GCGACTGAAAGTTCATACAGCAGCTTTGGAGATGCTTACGGGTACCCCAGTGAGGAATTCGGCACTACTTCCTATCTCGGGGTAGATATCACTGACGTCTCTGCCGACCGTCTTTCTGCTCTCAAGCTCAAGGAAGAGCGTGGGGTGGAAGTCACCATGGTGGATCAGGATGCTCCCGCCGGAAAGGCCGGCCTTAAGGAGCATGACGTCATTCTCACCATGAACGGCGCCAACATCGAAAGCGGTGCGCAATTGCGCCGCATGATCCATGAGACGCCGCCCGGACGCGTCGT
>QIAR01000583.1 GCA_003225595.1 Acidobacteriota bacterium
TCAGTTTGGCAAGCCTGGGCGCGGAGCTGATCGCAGGTCAGGGCGGCGATCACCGTTAAATCGCAATCCGACTCTTGAGAGGGCGTTCGCCTGGCACGATCTTGGAAGGTCCAAGTCTCCTGCTTGCCGGGACCAGTTTTCGATTTGTAAAGAACGGTCAACCGGTCGTCAGAAGTCGGAAGCCGAGTTTTCATCCGTCTTAACGTCGAGATGGCTTGGGTGCCTTGCAGAGCTGGCACGGCTTCAAGCCACCGAAGCGGCGAAATTCGCGGCTTTCTCTCGCTGTTATGCCTTTTCGGCTTCGCCAGACCCGTCGCCCCTGCCCTCTGTTTCATGTGCTGCGCGCGTCCAAGCGGGCCCTATGAGCATCAGTGTGAGACGGGCCTGCTGCTCTGCCGCTAGCTGTGCATCGGTTCGGCCACCGCCCCCGGGCTCCGTCGGTGTGTGACCCGGTCGATCACCATCCGGCGGAGCTGTGCTTTCCTCTTCTGCGACTTGCTCTTCCAGTTTTGCCACGCGAGCGTCGAGATCAGCCGTCTGAATGACGCGGTATAGGGAATTGCACAGCTGTGCCAGAGCGCTCGCCTCCCGGGCCCGCAGTTCACCCGATAGCAGCAAGCGGATCGCCTGCGCGGTGACGTTGCGGAGGTCGGCGGCGGTCATGTTGTCCGGAACCTGCAGGTCCACGGCCGGAGGACGAAAAAATCGCTTGCCCGAGCGTCCTGGCGCTATCCGGATTAGCGTGAAAAAAACAAAGCCCTCCCGAACCGGCAGGCGCCCGGCAGGCGGCACCTGTTCTGGTTTTACCTTGGCACTTCACGCCGGGCCTGCTATAACTCGTGCAACTGAAAGAGTATGACCGATCCATAGCTGCGTTTCAAAAAGCGCCAGAATGGGGATTTCGTGCAACCGGGTTGCACGAACCTGCGCCTGAGAGTCCTGACAGACGCACCACCAGGGGAGGCGTTCCCCAAAAACTTTTGAGTACGGCCTAGAAGGTACAACTGCGCAGTAACTCGCGGGTGCGAGGGGTAATTAGCTGAACGTTATTTCCTTTCTCGGCATTCCAGATCACTATTAGAATAACGGCCAAGACCGGAATTCAGGGGCCACCCGACCAGTCCTGCCAGTTCTTCACAATGCTTCTTCTCTCGCCCTAATTCCAAAGTATCGTTGAAAACAAAAGTTTTGTTGGCTTCGTTTGGTAATTCACCAACAGGCACCAGCCGTCGAACATTCAAGCCGCCCGCCCGGATGTCCACCTTAGATTGGCGGGGGGACGCAATTAGTCCCGATTGTGCCCGGGAGCGCGGCTCCGCGAGAAGCCGTGCTGCAATCCGTTATCGTGAGCTGCCAACGGATCACATTTGTTGCAAACACGACAGTTCTTGGCTTCGTTTCGTAATTTTTACCCTTATTAAAACCCGGCCCTGACGCGGCGTCGACTGTCAGGGCGCGTAACAACGAGATCCATTGGCCAAATCCGCAGAACGCAAATTCCTTCTCTTGGCCTGGAGAGGTCCGTGCCGCAGGCAAAAGCAGCCTGCGGCGTCGGCTCCCGGCATAATCAAGAAGCCGAGCCTCTCATTCAATCTTCTGTAGCTGTCTCTGTCGCTTCGCCATTCTCGGACACGACTTGTGAATTAAGGTCTTCTCCTCCGTCGGGAGGCTTGAACTCAGAACCTCCTAGGGACTCTTTTTCCGATGGTTGAAGAAACGAAGGCAAGCCTCCCGCATCGGCCTCAACGTTCAGATCAAGAGACGTTGCCGCTTCGCTAGGTGCAGTTTTTGAATTAATGCTTTCTCTTTTGTCGGGGGGCTCAGAAAGAGAACCCTCCAGGACTTTGTCAGCACATTCAGCAAACGAATCCAATTCGCGGGGATCGGTGTGAACGGAGACATCAACGGCAGCGGGCGCTGGAAGTCGTTCACCCTGTCTCAGGCGCTGCAACCGCTCGAGCTCGTGCAGGGTGCGGTATAATTTAAGGGCGATCATCGACTCGTAACGCTGAAAGACGCCAACCAGCGGCTGAACATTCTCACAAGCCATTTGTGCCGGTAAACCCGGATCAACGATCCGACCCTGGTGCACTTCGTCGAAGTCGGGGAAGGGAGCATCGCGGGTGGGCGGATTCAACACACTTGTGATGTATTCGGCTTCCAAACGCCTAGCGCGTTGCAACCTTGTCATGTCCAGAGCGGCGGACTCGACGAGGAATACTTCGATGGGGCCAACTGGATTTTTCTCTTGCTTGAGGTCACGCAGCATGGCGCGGTAGCCCTCGGCATCGTCGAGCTCCGTGACCCCGACCCTCAATAACCCATGCTTGGCGGCATTGAATCGGGTTGAAGTCGTGTCCTTCGGGCCGGTCGAGCGGAGCCCGTTCTTGCGGTTAGCTTCGATTTTCCTCTCCGAAGACTTTTTGGGAGCCGGTTGAGAGCCAGCAGTGGAATCGGGCGGGGACGTCGAACTGCTCATGGTTTTCTCCACAAATTGAAGATCAATCGACGCGATAATATGTATTGCGTACTCACATGTCTATATGCTATTAGAGTACAATGAGCGTACATTCACTTCTTCTGCACAATGTCCACATGCGGATCGCTTTGTTAGACCAGCCGCGCATGCTTGACCATCGTGCTCGTAATTGCGGATATGCACCATTTCCGAAGGCTGCCGTGGGGACAGCGGAAATGGAGTCTGGCGATTCAGAATGGCTTGGGAAATCATTGGGGCCGCGCCACCACAGCCTAGAGCGGATGTGGCGAAGGCTCTCGCGGCGTAATTTTCGCCAGTTACGCGAGGATTTAGTCAACCTCAAAGTTGACAGTCCTGATCGTGTAGCCGAATGGCTGAATGACGCTGGCTACGTGCCAAAAATTGGCGAACAAGTTGGACTGGAGTGGATGGCTGAACAGGTCACGCCAGAGATCAGGAACTTTCTTTGCAAGTGCCGAAATGCGATCGCCTGGCTAATGACGCTTCCGAGGAACAAGTTCTCCAAGGCTATCGACGCAGCCTGGCAATTGATTGAAGATCAGCGCGACGTAATCGGAGTGAATATTGATGCTACCGCTGGCTTGCTTGGAGACAAACGCCCCAAGTTGCGGAATCCATGCCTGGATTTCGCGCGAGCTCTAAATATTCCGTCAAACCTCGAACCAGAAATCCTCAAAGGATTCCTCCTTGGCGCCGGTAGTGCACCCAATGTACACGCGTTATTTCACTGGGATCGGCACGGTAAGCCCTTTCTAACTATCCATGCCGACAGCCCAATGGACGCAATTGGCCTGTCCGTTCACATAGACAAGAACTTTACAGCCGTCCGCGAGTGGGTGAGCTGTGCCAACTGCGGCAAGGGCTTTGAACAG
>QIAR01000059.1 GCA_003225595.1 Acidobacteriota bacterium
GCCACCAATGTCACGGTCGTCAGCAGCACCTCGCTCACCGCCACCACAGCAGCCCACGCCGCCGGAGCGGTGGACGTGGTGGTGACCAACTCCGACGGCCAGAGCGGCACCCTGACCGGCGGCTACACCTACACCAACCCTGCCCCCACGGTGAGTGCGATCTCACCCAGCTCCGGGACGAGCAGCGGGGGCACGGCGGTGACCATCACCGGCACGGGCTTTGCCGCTGGGGCCACGGTGAGCCTGGGCGGGACCGCGGCCACCAATGTCACGGTCGTCAGCAGCACCTCGCTCACCGCCACCACAGCAGCCCACGCCGCCGGGGTGGTGAACGTGGTGGTGACCAACTCCGACGGCCAGAGCGGCACCCTGACGGGCGGCTACACCTACACCAACCCTGCCCCCACGGTGAGTGCGATCTCACCCAGCTCCGGGACGAGCAGCGGGGGCACGGCGGTGACCCTCACCGGCACCGGCTTTGCCGCTGGGGCCACGGTGAGCCTGGGCGGGACCGCGGCCACCAATGTCACGGTCGTCAGCAGCACCTCGCTTACCGCCAGCACCGCAGCCCACGCCGCCGGGGTGGTGAACGTGGTGGTGACCAACTCCGACGGCCAGAGCGGCACCCTGACCGGCGGCTACACCTACACCGCCGGTGGGATAGGGGGGATCAGCTTCATCCAGGCTCGCGGCAACGGCGTGAGTGCAGCCAGCAACACTGTGCTTATCAACACCACTACTGGCCATGATGTAATCGTGGTGGTTGCCTTCCCCAGCACGCCTTCAGTCACATCGGTCCGCGATACTGGAGGATCCACGTATACCCTGATCGCAGCTGTCAACAATGGCACAAGTGCACGAGTAGAGATGTGGGCTGTCCATGGGGCAACCGCCTCGACCTCAGTCACCGTAAATCTCTCCACTGCCGCGAAAAGCCGAGTGGAAGTGGCCGAATACGGTGCCGTCGGGACAGTGGGCGTGATGGCGACCAAAACCGGGTCAGGCACCAACCTCACCATCGCCCTGACGACGCAAAGCTCAAGTAGCTGGGTGGTGGCTGGGTTTGGGGAGAAGAATGGCACGAGCTTTCTGCCCAGCACCGGCAACCTGCGGGATAGCGGTAGCTTCACCTCGACTACCACTGTCGGTGCCGCCGTGAACGACAACACCTTTACTGACCCCTCTTCAGTGACGAACGGGGTCACGATGAGCCCGACGGGGCCATGGGCAGCTGTTGCCCTGGAGTTGCGGCCCTAGGATTTCCAAATCTAGGGCGATAAGGATTCGATTCACTTCACGGATGTAAAGATGTTACAAGCCAAGGCTAGCGAAACGAAAAGCTGAGATGAAGTGAGAGGTTCATCAAGTTTGAAGCAGGGCGACTGGAAAGTCGCCCCTTTTTTCATCTCCGACCCAATCTGAGCCTGCTCCCGAACTCGATCACCATCCCTCTTTGCCGGCCGTCGGCTCTTGTTCCAGAGGCAATATCTTGCCCGCAACGCGGATGGAATTGCCCTGCGTCATCTCCGAGGGAAACTCAAACAGTAAGTCGACTTGTGAACCCAGTACAGTGAAGTGATTGGTGGCAAGTTCCCCCAGATAAGTGTCTGAAGTAAAGAACGCCCCAAGATCCGGTTAGATCGTGGGGCGCTTCGAACAGCCCTCCCCCAGAGCTGCTCGTCCTTAACGGAATCCTGCGCACTCAGCTGTCAACTTCGGGGCTCGCGTGCGTTGCACTGCTCGTTGTTTACGTATCCACCTGGCCAGCGGTTGGCCTTTTCAGTCTCTCTTTCAAGCCGTTGCGCTCGCCATCAACAGCAGCCGCGGCATTGCCGCAACTCTAAACTCGTTTCCCAACCCGCACTCCGGGCAGAATCTTGCCCAAAAATGGCCCCTGTCAAGCGCTCACTCTCACCCCATGTTTGTCGCAGGCTCCATCCGCCCATGCTCAAGCCTTTATCAGGAGGGTCACGCACTGACGCAATCAAATCTCAGGTTTGGTGAATTAAGGCTAGGAAAGTTGTGGTCACCCGATGTGCGGCTGAGCTTGAAGCACTGCCAACTATAATAATTCCATCGCTGGATACCAACGCTGCGGCTTCACAGTCGTCGAAGGTTACCTGGAGCGGCCCAGGCAACTGCAGCTTCTGGGATAAATATCAGTTCGCTGAGTTGACGAGCCGGCTCCGCAAGTCGAATCGGAGTTGCGCCAAGGCTCGCGCTTTTTATCGGACAACCAGATTGCCAAAGGGAGTCATGCTGCACGGTAACTATTATAAAAGTCGATCTACATTAGACTTACACGTCGATAGCTCGATGCGGAAAACAAGCTCTCTTCTACTTATTCATAACCTTGTTATTCACAACATTCCTGCAGAATTCACAGCCTTTCCACCGCCAGGAGCACTTTTGCTCTTGTGGCCTGCTTCCTGTTTGATAGTGTAGACAAAATCTTTCACCTCATCGAATGTCTCGCAATTTAGCGAGAGATCCAAGAGTCGCCGCTTCGAAGCCCTACCAGCATGAGAGAGGATTTATGGAACCTACCGGTTTGCCACAGGAAAGCACGACGCATCGTAACGGGTGGAGCACGGTCCTGGTGGCGCGGGATCGCTCTCAAGACTTTAGTCAGCTTCATGACGATGAAATTCAAGAAGAGTTAAAGATAAGAGCTGATGCCCATGTAGCATTTGAGCGTCACCAGCGGGTGGGGTACGGTCTCCCCTGTGCGAATTGCAAGGCATACTACGCTTCCGACCTTCCTGCCTGCCCAATCTGCAAGTGTGCCGAGCGTGTCCCTGCCAGCGGGGCGAAGGCGAAATCGGCGAAGATCTTGAAGAAGGCATCCAGAGGTGTGCTCCAACATGCTCTTCGTTCTTTTATCAATCTTGATCCAACTCCCGCGTGCAGGCAACGGAGGCAGCTGGCGGTGCACGGTGATCAGGATGGAAAGCGCTTCCGGTCGGAGTCCACGTTGCTGCTTTGCGCCAACACAGATGAGATCAATGCTGGCGCTATTTCGCCGGGCCTCTTGGATAAGAATCACAAAACTCAACGAGAATCTGCATCGGTATGCCTGAGTTCCTACGACCAACTACGTGAGCAGTTGGCTCACACGGAGGCAGCACTACTCATTGACTTGCGAGAGGCCGCCCAGGTCATTTACGAGGCGGTATGGGCCGATCCGTCGCCGATGGAAGCAAGTCGGACTTACCAGAATGCCGCACAAGCCTTGCTCAACGAACTGCGCCACCGTGCCCGCATGGTCGGCTACTAGGTCCGCGATCTAACTCCAAGCGGATCGATCGGCAACTTTGTTAACCGGACGCACTGGATCGAGAGGCGAAGTCCCTTGATTATTTCGACTTCACTAGCTGCGGACGTACGCCGCACAAAAACTAAGACAAGACGGCGATCACTTTGAAATAGGATCCCCGGAGTCGGAAGGTAAGGAAGAGGCAGGCAACCAGCACCACACGAGGGTAGTTTCGAGATTGACCTTCAGAGAGTGACTGGGGGCTGGCTCCTAGAGTAGCGTCTTAGCAGGTGTTTTGCAGTCACAAAACCTCGACGGAAAAGAAGTGTGGCTCCGCTTTCCTGGCACAGGAGAGTTTTCCTACCGCGGGCTGGATCCCTCAGTGACAGAAAAGATGCTGCCGATCAGGACATGCATGTATCCAAAGCATGGACGAAGGTGGCGGGAGCTATTACCCCAGTCGGTGGACTGGGATTAACCGAGGTCTTAGAGACCGCTTGACACTAACGGAGTGGTGCAGCGGGAACCGACGATGCTTGCGTCGTTTCTGCGGGCGAGTCCGGCAGCTATTTTGGGTTTTTGCCAATTATGAGGTTCGCGCTGTTCACCGGCGTCGACCTTACTACTTGGTTTCGCTTCTGATTGAGCACTGAAGGGCACTGGCCAAAAGGTGTTGTTTTGGGACTTAAGTTTGGCCTTCCGATCCTTCCTTACATTCCCTTCCGACACCTTGTTTCTCCCCCTTCCAAGAGATACCTTCTTTGGAAATCTCGTTGTGTCAAGGATAGAGGAGTCCCCCCCATGAGTAAGTGGCTGCTTATCTTGATGATGTTGGTGATGCTGTGCGTGCCATTGTTGGCACAAGTACCACCGACCCAAACCTGTTCCTCTACTGCCGTCCCACCTAGCCGTTACCAGCACATTGTTGTCTTTTCGTTCGAGAATCGTACTTGGTCGGGTGTCGGCGGCGTGGGATTCGGTGCCACAGCAATGCCGTATCTGCATTCGATTGCTACATCTTGCTCTTACTTCAGCGACTGGACGGAGACCAACACCACCCAGGATAGCCTTACGCAATACATTGGTGCGACCTCCGGGGTAAACAACACCGCCACGGTAAACGACTGCAACCCTTCTACTACCTGCCGGTCTACCGATAACAACATCTTCCGCCAGGTTCGGCTTTCTGGTGGTACTGCAAGAAGTTATGTGGAGGGTGCTACGGCTCCTTGTTCCGCATCGGGCAACGCGGCCAAGCACATACCGGCTCTGTACTACTACGGCACCTACACTGACGGCACCGGCACCCATAGCGACCATGACTTCTGCACTACAGAAGTCCGGCCCTACAGTGAATTTGACGTGAATAATCTCCCCACTTATGCGTTTATTACTCCTACCCTTTGCAATGACGGCCACGACTGTAACAACAGCACAGTTGATGCCTGGGCAAGCGTGAATCTTCAAGCGGTGCTGAATAGTTCGGACTATCTATCGGGCAATACCGCAGTTTTCATCTGGTACGACGAGGACCATCCGGTACCAAATACCATCATTGCCCCCACCGCTCATCTGGGCAACATCACCTCGACGGGAGTGGGCACGCACGCCGCCGAGTTGAAAACCATCGAGCTTTTGCTGGGGCTTCCGGTCATGAACCAAGGTCAGTTGACTACCGCCGCCGATCTGCGGGCCATAACGGGCTTAGCGAGCACGGGAGGGAGCACCGTCTCCGTCTCCATCTCGCCCACTTCGGCAACGGTTCTGTCGGGAGGCACGCAGCAGTTTACGGCTACGGTTACAGGGACAACCAATACAGGGGTGACATGGACGGCTACAAAAGGAACGATTAGTAGTTCCGGACTGTACACGGCTTCCACTGTAACGTCAAATACTACGGCTATGGTAACCGCTACCAGCGTGGCCGATGCGACTAAGTCGGCTAGCGCTACAGTTACCATCACAGCTCCTGCCGCAGTCACGGTCACGATCTCGCCCACTTCCGCTACGGTTCAGTCTGGGGGAACGCAACAGTTTTCAGCTACAGTTCAAGGAACCAACAATACTGGGGTGACATGGACCGCCACAAAAGGGACAGTCTCCAGCACGGGTCTCTACACCGCGCCTACTGTAACGTCAAATACTACGGCTGGCGTATCTGCTACCAGCGTGGCCGATACGACTAAGTCGGCTAGCGCTGCCGTTACGATCACAGCCCCTGCCACAGTTGCTGTTACGATCTCGCCTACGTCTGCTACGATAATATCGGGCGGGGCTCGGCAATTTACTGCGACGGTCTCGAACGCGACAAACACATCAGTTACTTGGTCGGCCACGATTGGAAAAGTTTCCAGCACGGGCTTGTTCACAGCACCGACAGTGACCGCGAATACCACTGGTACGGTTAAGGCGACCAGTGTCGCAGATACCACAAAATCTGCCAGCGCGACGGTTACAGTAACTCCAGTCCTAGTGCCTCCCACTGCCGTCCTGACTGTATCTCCGCAGAATGGCACCGTGCCCTTGGCGGTCAGCGCAGATTCCTCGGGAAGTTATGATTCCGACGGCACCATCACCTCGCGCACGATTAACTTCGGCGACGGTACCCCCTTGGTGACTACGGTTTCGGCGAGTCACACCTACACCAATGTCGGATCGTACGCGGTAACGTTGAGTGTCACAGACAACTCAGGACTTACCTCTACGACCAGCAAGAATGTGACCGTCTCGCCCAGCCAGCAGACGGGCGGTACACCTCCTGGCTATTTTGGCATGCATGAGACGAACGCTGCCGCGCACAACTGGCCGTCAGTTGGCTTCGGGACTTTTCGGACATGGGACGTGTACCCGCATGTGAGCTGGGCGGACATAAACACCACCAAGGGTGTTTACGACTGGACGAACTTGGACAATCTGGTCAGCCTCGCGCACTCTCACGGGGTAGATTTGATCTATACGTTCGGCAGGACGCCAGCTTGGGCGTCTTCTAACCCAACCGGTTCCTGTCCAAGCAACCCCGACGGCTCCTGTTACCCGCCTTCGAACCAACAGGACTGGAAAGACTTTGTCGCCACCATCACCGCCCGTTACGCGGGCACGATCAAGTATTGGGAACTTTGGAATGAGCCGAACGCCTCGAATTTCTGGGCGGGAACCACGGCTCAGATGGTGACCATGGCGCAGGACGCCTATCCGATCATCAAAGCGGGCGATTCCGGAGCCGTAGTGTTAAGCCCCGCGCCCCAAGGCACGGGTGCTTACAGGTGGATGGACAAGTACCTGGCTGCCGGTGGCGGTGCCTACGCCGATGTTGTTTCCTTCCACGGATACCTGGGTTCCAGCAACGGCGTCGCTGACCCGCCGGAGAACATCGCCTCCCTGATCGCGAACATGAAGGGCGTAATGACCAGCTACGGCCAGGGTTCAAAAGAGTTGTGGGACACGGAACACAGTTGGGGGAACGACGCGAATCTCCCCGATCAAGATCAACAAGCCGCCTGGCTGGCACGTCATGCGATTCTGAGCTGGTCGAATGGTGCAGCACGTTCCATTTGGTATCTCTGGGATAGTCCTAGTGTTGGGACGCTCTGGGATACAACTTCTGGAATCCACAAACCGGGCATAGCCTACGGACAAGTTTACAAGTGGCTGGTTGGTACAACGCTGACCGCTCCTTGTTCTATGGCAAATGACTCAACTTGGACTTGTGTTCTTACCCGTCCCGGCGGGTATCAAGCTGAGATCATATGGAATGCTTCCACTACAAAATCGTACACTGCTCCTAGCCAATATACGCAATATTGTGATTTGGTAGGGAATACGGTTACGATTCCTACGGGCGGTTCGGTCGCGATTGGAGCCAAGCCAATCCTGCTTGAGGCAGGAAGTCCAACACCGGCTGACATCCCCCCTGCGGCGGTACTGGCAGTGGCACCACAATCGGGAACTGCGCCTTTGACAGTAACAGCAGATTCATCTGCAAGTTATGACGCTGATGGCACGATCGTTACTCGGACGATTGACTTCGGCGATGGCACAGTAATTGCCGGGTCGGCCTCCCGTTCTCATATCTATAACAGCGCCGGCCAGTTTACGCTTAAGCTGACTGTTACCGACGATGCCGGGTTGACCGCCTCCGCTTCTCAGACTATCGTCGTGTCCGACCTACCTCCCTCTATCGCAATTGCAATCTCGCCGGCTACGTCCATCGTCCAATCCGGTGGTACACAGCAGTTTGTCGCCACACTCCAGAATACCGCTAATACGGCGGTCAGCTGGTCGGCCACGGTGGGTACAGTTACGGCTTCAGGGCTTTATACGGCTCCCACTGTGAACGTCAATACTACGGCCACTGTCACGGCGACTAGCGTTGCGGATCCTTCTAAGTCTGCTAGCGCCTCGGTAACGATCACAGTGCCACCGCCTCCTCCACCGCCCAGTGTTTTATTGCCGAATCCTGGGTTTGAGCTGGGCGCCTTTGGCTGGACCTCAAATCTGAGTGGAGGTGCCACGGTTGCCGTGCTAAGTGACGCTGCCAGTGCACACGGAGGTACGAACTACGCGGAGGCAAAGTCAGGAACAGGTCAGTATGTCGCCTACTTTGCCGCTGATGCGAAGGGTCGTCCCCTGTACTTCCCCGTTACCCCCGGGCAGGTAATAACGTTTGGGGGATGGGTCTATCGTGTCTCCGGGGATGGATACGCACGTTGGAAGATTCAGTTGAGTGATGCCAATAAGCAAACCATCACGCACGTTTCCCCGGTTCCAAACTCCGTGACCACGGCAGGAGTTTGGACCTTCCAGCAGGCGACGTATACCGTGCCCGCGGACAAGGCATACGTGCGCTTTCTGTTTGATGTGTACGGAAGCACCGTGCCGACATTAGTCCGGTTTGATGACGGCATGCTACAGATCAAATAGGCAGAAAGATGTACGGCGCGGGCTCAGATTTCGACAAACAGGGTCTGGTTTCTTACTTAGTGTATCGGACTCCGCACGAGACTCGTGCGGAGTCCGATAGCCGCTGGCCAAGGTCTCAGTGCCGACTCGCCGCTCTTGATCAGTCGCAGCGCAGTCCGCTTATACCACAGAATGCCAGAATGGCCCCCTTGATAGTAGTGCGGCTCGGGCTCGACTTCTGCCAAAGACGAGAGCGGTCAAGGCATTGCCAGCCTCGGACGATGGTTGCCAGGGTTGACCTCCATCATACCGGCCGGCCAGTTTCTGCTTAAGCTCACTGTTGCCGACAATTCCCGGTTGAACGCCTCCGCTTCTCAGACTATTGCGGTGTCCGACCCACCTCTCTCCATGGCAGTTCAATGGGGCGAATGCTCACCGGCAGATGCCTTCCGGTCAGACACTGTACTCGGTCCATCAGGTACGCTTAAGGTGAACGGCACACATTGCGAGCCATCAATTGAAGACTTCTCCAACACTCGGAAGGTCGCGCCATCGTAATGCGTCAGCTGCAGTGAACACAGCTGTGGGTCCCTCGAAAGCAATTCAGGAAAACGCTCGACATAAGCCTTTAGGTGCCGAAACCTGAATCGACGTGTGCCGCGACCATAACCGAATGCCTCCATTTCGTCCAGTGCTCGCGCTGGCGTCCAGCCTTGCATCGCGATTCGGAAGACCGCGATCATTACCCCAGTCCGGTCACGGCCAGCCCAGCAATGAACGAAGACCTTCTTGCCCGGATTCGCCTGTATAAGCTCCACGAAACTCCTGAGCGCTCTGCTGTCGGGTGGGTATGAGGCATTCCATGGCATACTAATATATTGCAAGCCCCGTTCTTCAACTTCACGCCGTTCAGTTTCGATCTCGTTCTGTTCGTTGCGCAAGTTGATGACGATTTCTACGCCGAGCGCCCTCAACTGCCGGAGCCCTTCAAGAGTGGGCTGCCCGCCGCGATACAGCGTCGGGGTAACCCGGCCGAAATTCGGCACCCCAATAAGCGAGGTTTTCTGTGTGCTCGTCGCATTTACGACAGGAGACTTCGATTGAGTGTGTTCGAGCAGTTCCGCCATTCTTTGGTGCGGGTGGAGAAAGTGCACGCGACTCTGACTAAAGACAAGATGGATACCAGGAATCGCCGCGAGTAAGACCACACCCAAAACCCAATGGCGACAGCAATACTTGTACATTAGATGTCCACTGCAGGTGGCTATTCTATCAACGTTGGGGGACCGCAATAGGAATAAAGGAGCGGCACAGCGACCAAAATCTTTCTCCACGATGGCGCATTACCCGCAAGGGACCTATCGCGCAGGTGACCATAATCGAAAGAGTGGGCAGTCGGGCGATGCTTCGTTCGGGCAGTAGGTACCTCCCGGGAGTCTTTGGGGAATGTTAAATTTCGATTAAATTCGCGTAACAGAGCTTTAACAAACAATTTACGCTGTATTCACCCGGACAGCGCCAAACCTCGGCTAAGTTGAAGGTGCACGGAGGAAGCGAACAATGAATTCGCAGTGCCTTGATGGAAGTCTGCTGGCGGGAACCCCGGTCGAACCGGGCCGTGACGTACGAATGGCGGCGGGACGGAGGGCTTCGGCCCTGAATCTTGCCAAGCGCCTGTCCGTCTACTTCAGTCTGACGGCGGTGGACCTGGGAACGTGGTACGCGCTCTGGAAGTTCGGGCAGTGGGCGCTACGATGAGCGGAGCGCCAATTGTGCACCACGTTGGGAATATGAACCTTGCTGCGGCACAGAGCACCCAGTCGCTATTCGGCTCAGTGGCAGGATCCACTGCCCGAATCGGTGAAAGTCTGAGACGCGATTGGAACAAACTGCCAATCATAACTGGTGGAGTGTAGCGTGACCTTGAGAACACCGTAAGTAGTGTTGTTGCGAATCTCGCTGTTCGCGGCCACAGTGTCAAAGTTTCCGTGGGACTCGCCGCCCGTGCCGACGACAAACTCGCGAATGCCGGTTGCTGAATTTGCAACACCATTCGGATCCTGCGGGGCAAAGCGTTCGTAGTTGTGGGCGTGGCCGTTAATCACGACATCAGCGCTGTTGTTGAAGAGTACCTGCCAGATCGGCTTCATACTCGAGGCCGCCGTATTGCTGCTCGAAGTAAAAAGAGGACGGTGCCAAAGGGCTAATGTGCAGGTTGTCGGGTGCGCCGCCAGATCCGCCTGAAGCCAAGTCGCTTGGGGAGAGGTACTGGTACAGCCACCCACTTGTGAGCACTCGCTGTTGATCACAACGATATGCCAGGTTCCGAGATCGAAGCTGTAGTAACCCTTGGTCGGATCACCGGCAGCAGGACCAAAGTAGTTGTAGTAGTCGACGGCACCAGGGGTTTGATATTCGTGATTACCCACTATCGGCTTGGTGCGAGCTCTATGACGTCCCCAAGTAGGATCGTAGCACCTGGAGAAGTTAACCTCGGCACCGTCCTGGTAAGCGAGATCACCTGCTGCAAACACAGTACCCGAGATAGAATCCAGCAGAGTGGCGGTGGCCTGGGGATTAACCAACTTGGAAGAATCGCAGCCGGCAACGTCGCCAGCACCGACTAGCACAGGATCCCCACCCTGGGCGACTAAATTGATTGTCATACAGCAGAGGCCGACGAGCAAGGTGCCTGCCGTCCGAACTATTGTCATGTACTTCATACATCACTCCCGAGTTGCCATGAGGCTGGAGGCGAGGTTGCATTGGCCCCGGCCAGAAGGCTTATTTTTGCTTTGTAGATCCGCAAGGTCTAAGGTCGCAACTCCAGTGCAACAGCCGCCCATGGCCCGCTCGAGTTCATCATAACAGTGTTATTGACCGGTGAGGGAAGCAGAGCGGTGTTGTCGTTCAGTGCCGCACCGACAGTGGTGGTGGATAATGTGAAGCTGCCGCTATCCCGCAGATTTCCTACGCTAGGCGAGAAACTCGCGGCATTCTTCTCCCCAAACCCGGACACCACCCAGGCGCTGTTGCTTTGCGTCGTCAGTGAGATGTTGAGGCTTGTGCCCGACCCAGTCTTTGTAGCAGTTAACCCCAGCGTCCCCACACCCGAGTACTCGGCTACTTCCATCCGGCTTTTCACCGAAGCGGAGAGATTAGCGGTGACCGAGGTCGAGGCGGCAACACCCTGGGCAGCCCACATCTCTACCCGTGCGCTTGTGCCGTTGTTGATAGCTCCAATCAAGGTGTACGTGGACCCGCCAGTATCGGTGACCGATGTGACTGCAGGGGTCGTGCTAGCAAAAGCGACAACTACGATGATGTCATGACCGGCGATAGTGTTAATAGGCACAGTGTTGGTCGATGCGTTCGTTCCGTTGCCGAAAGCCTGTACAAAGCTGATTCCTATTATTCCACCCGTTGTGTAGGTGTAGCCGCCCGTCAGGGTGCCGCTCTGGCCGTCGGAGTTGGTCACCACCACGTCCACCGCTCCGGCGGCGTGGGCTGCGGTGGTGGCGGTGAGCGAGGTGCTGCTGACGACCGTGACATTGGTGGCCGCGGTCCCGCCCAGGCTCACCGTGGCCCCAGCGGCAAAGCCCGTGCCGGTGACGGTCACCGCCGTGCCCCCGCTGCTCGTCCCGGAGCTGGGTGAGATCGCACTCACCGTGGGGGCAGGGTTGGTGTAGGTGTAGCCGCCCGTTAGGGTGCCGCTCTGGCCGTCGGAGTTGGTCACCACCACGTCCACCGCCCCGGCGGCGTGGGCTGCGGTGGTGGCGGTGAGCGAGGTGCTGCTGACGACCGTGACATTGGTGGCCGCGGTCCCGCCCAGGCTCACCGTGGCCCCAGCGGCAAAGCCCGTGCCGGTGACGGTCACCGCCGTGCCCCCGCTGCTCGTCCCGGAGCTG
>QIAR01000563.1 GCA_003225595.1 Acidobacteriota bacterium
GCAAGGACGGATTTCACGCCGAGCGAAGTAATCGGGTGGGTATCGTCCGGGTTTACTTCACCGCCCGGCGGAATCGGCTGATTGGGCATCCGGTAGCCGGGCTTCATGAAGTTGCCTTCAAACTCCTTGTCGAGGACCTTGATCTCGGTCAACCACTTGCACGAAGCCGCACCGATCCATCCCGGCACCAGAGCGCGCGCCGGAAATCCATGATGCTTGGTGAGCGGCGCTGCGTTCATATGAATGGCTACGAGAGTGTCGGAGTCCATCGCCTTTTCGATGGGAATGCTGCGAATGAACGGGGGGACTTTCCCGGGCACCTCGTCGAGACCCCGAAACATCACGTGCTTGCCGGTGCTCTTCACAGCGGCACGCTGCAGTAAATCGCGCAGGCGCGGGCCTGTGAATCGTCCCGTTCCCACTGCACCACGCCGCCATTGAACACCGGGAACATGGGGCTGCTGGAAAGCGCGGCCATTGCCGGCACACTCGAGCGTATTGGTGACCGTGTGTGGCTCGATTTTCGCTAAATCCGTGAGATTCAATGTCTGAGGTTTTTCTACCTCCCCGCCGATGGTCAGCCGCCACTCACCGGGACCCAGTGTGTTGGGCTCGTGCATGTGATTGCGCACGAAGAAATGCGGGACCGGAGTGATCCAAGAATCCAAAAATTCCGGCGGCATTTCCAGGTCAAGGAAGCGGGCCGAGCGCACGATCAAACCCTCTTTGCCGGGAACTTCGACTGCTTCATCAGCCCAGGAAAGCAGCCGACGAGACGCTGTCGTTAGAGCGACCGACGCGGAAACTGCTTTGAGAAAGCTGCGCCTTGAAATCATCCTTTTCTCGCAGGAACCCTTGAAATCTTAACTCGGCAAAGCTTGAGCGGCTACACGTAAAAAACTCCGGATCGGGTCCAGGGCACAATCAGGCAGTCCCTCTTCTCGAACGAGATGACGACAATGCCTTCTCACTTTTCAGATTAGCCTATGCGGGCCAAAAAAATGGGAAGGCGCAACTGGCGCAGGCGCGCCTGGCCGCAGCTATGGCGTTCAACCAGCCTATACCGGAGCAGTCGTTCGTTGTCCCAGCGGTCGACATAGGCATCTCCAGCAAAGCAGCGCACTTTACTGCCGTGCGACGGTAAAACAGACACACGTCGCCTGGCTCTGTCCCGATGCTGTCGATTGCATGACGCCCTATTCATGTGGTCGACGGTATTCTCTGGTTCGCATTATTGATTGCTGCCGTGCCCCACTTTCCGTGTGGCTACGGAATGTGCGAGGCACAGGCACAGTGTTTGTCGGTTTCGGGCTTCGAGTTCGATAAGAGCGGGTAATCCCCCGCAAAGACCTTCGCCTTCGTTTCTTCTTCTCCAGATTCGGTATGCGGCGGTGAATCCTGCCGATACGATTTCGACCAGATAGCTTGTCAGAAACGCAACAACCTTCGATCATTGATGAGCCCTTCCTGGCCTTGCCATCATCTCAACGAGAAGACTTCCTTTGAGCGACGGACCATAGGACACGATGCCCGAACAGACACAGACGGCTCCTTTCATCGACGGACTGTATGGAAAATTGGTTGAAGGTGGGATCGGGTATTTCTTTCCCTCTGCGAAGTTCGAATTGCTCGAGCTCGAGCCAGGCCCAGGTGAACATCGGATCACGCGGACTTCCGTCGGGACGTCGCTGATCCTGAATTGGCTTGGATCCCGGTATTCCCTCACGCGGGACGAACCTTTCTCTGAGGCGGAGTTGAAGCTGTTAACCAGTATCGGCGCGGTTTTGGATTCCCGATACCGGATGATCGTTGACGCTATCCGGGTCGAGCAGCGATTCGAACTCTTTCGAGGTCTGCCCGAGGATCGATACGTTTCCGCCTACATCGACGGCGCTCCATACGCGCAGAAAGTGTGGAAAGGACCCGATCGAGTGGAGGATGCCATCGAGGTCCTTCGCACGAGTTCGCTCAGCACCTACGAGAACCGGCGCATCTCGACTGGCGTTCTACTCTTCGGGAAAGACCCAGATCCCTGCCATGAGCTGCCGGTCACTCCCTCGGGTGCCCTGTATTATTCTCCGGCCTTGAACTCAATCCGGAGCTTCTATCGGCTCTGTGATGGGCTGCAAACTCTAGCTCTGGTCGATCAGAATGGGTTCCTAGTGGAAATCGTCGATGTTGAACAGTGGGCCCAGCCTTTTTCAGACACCAAACTTCCCGTGCCCACTCCCGCGCGATATCAAACCCATAGCCGGGCCACGTTGTGCGGCGGACATGTTTGCATGATTCTTACGCCCAATGGGGAAATGAAGATTTTTGCCAATGGAGTGCAGGTTTTCCGTTTCTGGGACGGCCGATGGAGACTCACAGACGCCGAGCGAAAATATACCCTCTGGACGGAGGCGGTTGGGAATGTCGAACTTGCGGAGCGGTTGTTTGGCGCGGCCCTCAATTTGGCGGAAGACCGCCGCGGCGGCCTGTTGGTTGTTCTCGATGATCCCAACAGCGCCCGGAAGGTAGTGTCGAGGACTGATCTACTTTCCCCTTTGCCCGATCGTGGCGAACATCCTGTCGCCGGTACGAAGGACCAACTCCACTACTTGTTGCATCAGAAGCGCGTGCTCGATGTCCCAAGCGCAGTCCTGGAGACCGTAGCTCGGATCGATGGCGGAATTGTGCTAGACCGCGCTTCCAATCTCTTGGCATTCGGCGCCATTCTCCGCCACCCGGACTTGGCGGACCTGCATCCGGAAAACATTGAAGGCGGCCGTACAACTGCCGCCATCTCAGCCTCGCGATTTGGTAGCGTCCTCAAGATCAGTGAAGACGGAATGATCTCATTCTTTCAGAACGGTAAATGCATCTGGGACATATAGACTTTTTCGTGAATACCGAGCGTCCCGTGGAGTACAAGAATTTTGGACGACCCAGTGCCTGGCTTATCTTGAGCGGTAGCAAAATCCAAAGCCCAAACTGCAAGTGATGCAACCACAAGAAGCGATGCCGCGCCTTGGGCCGCATTGCCTCCGGGGTGATTGTTATCGGTCAGGCCACTCAGTTCAACTCGGTCAGCACCGGTTTGCGCACCGGAGACGTCATCCACACGCTCAATCGCACGCCCATTGAGTCGGTCGAGCAACTGAGGTCAGCAGCTGCTCAGTTCAAACCAGGAGACCCGGTTGTATTGCGGATCGAGCGCCAGGGACGATTGCAGTACCTTGCCTTCGAGATGGAATAAATCCCAGGGAGGAACTCGCGCGAGATTGTCTTCGGTCCTCAGCTCGGCGGCCCTGACCAACGTCGCCTACATGGAGACAAACGTGGCTATCCAAAAAG
>QIAR01000564.1 GCA_003225595.1 Acidobacteriota bacterium
CCACAATCTGCCGAAACTGCTTGGCGATCTACAGATGAAGTAAATAAACGTGAAAGCACGGGACGGAGTCTGCCTGCATGCTAGGCGTCAGTCAGAGCCAGTTTTCCAAGTAGGAGCGTGGCGAGACTGAGCCACCACTGGGGTCAAGCTCAGCTCAGCGGTTCACGAAGAGTCTCGATTGATTGGTGCTGGGGACAGAGCATTAAATGGAGAGTAGTCAGGATAAGAGCAAAGCGTTATTGGTTACCATTGCGGTTTCACAATTAGCACGTCTTCCCATTGGATTGGATTCGGGAACGTCCACTGTGCCACCCCCCTTGGATGGGAATTCTGAAATGTATCGGTCTTCCGGGGTCGCGCCGTTTAGTCTCGTCGTACAAGTATATAAATTCGTGATTTCGCAGAATCTCTTTGAATATGAAAGGCTGATCTGGGACGTCATTGCGGTACTCCTTCCAAATGGGACCCTCTTTCTGAAATTTGCCATTAAGATGGATGTAAATCGTGGGTGAAGGCGGTGACGTCATAAAAATTTTACCCGTCTCTGCGGGAAGCTCGCCAGATACGGCTACTTGCGGGATGCGGTTCATTCTTTCGGGCTCAGTTTCCTCATCGGGAACAGCGATCCATCGGTATCGGCTTAAGCGGTCCTTCGAGAGACCGTAGCGGCTCACTTCCTCCGAACTGAGCGTCGCATAGTGGGCGACATCCAGGATATGGTTTACAATCTCGGGGTCCGTTTCCTTAAGTGCATTGACCACTGTCAATATCAATGCAGTCCGTGGCGGGCGAATTTCACCACTTTCGTATCGTCGAAGGGTTCGATCGTCCCAGTACCGATTTTCTGATTCCAGAGCGGCTACTGCTTCTACTACTTCTTCCTGCGTCAAGTCTTTTTTCAACCTGAGCTCTCGGAGCATGCTTCCCAATTGCTGATAGGGCCGGGGCCGTCCTATATTGCCTCCTCATTCGTGAGTACAACCTTAGATTCTAAAAAGGCATGAATTGTTTTCTGCCCCCTTCCGCCGCTAGCTGCCCTCCTGCCGCCCTGGATCGTGAGTCGCGTGCGTGTCACGATCGCACCGTCATCAGGTCGCAACTCAAGGCCCTGATATTCGATGGGTCCAAAAAGGTAGGTGCTCGACATGTACAGCCAGCTTCCGGGTTACGTAACAACTAAGAAACCAAACGCGACCGGATGGTTGCTGGTACTGGCGCTCTTCTCGGCAGCCGGCTTTGTCACCCTTCGCTATGCCCCGACTTTCTCCAAGGACACCCGCACGGAGACGCCTTCGCCTCCTGCGCTCAACGCGTCGATGGGCGACACCGAAGACCTGCGGGTGCGGCTGCACTTGGACCATGCCGTCGCCGCTCAGAAGCAGGCAGCCGCCGCGCTGGAGCGGTCACACATCTGGCTCGACCGGGCATTGCCGTCCTTGGATGACAGGCCACTAGCGGTGCG
>QIAR01000565.1 GCA_003225595.1 Acidobacteriota bacterium
GCACTCGAGCAGGATCTGTTTGCATCCGCGGACACACATTAGTCGGTGGCCCAGTTCGTTGAAGCGAGCGGACTCATCTCCCGCGCCAAGAAACACGAATAGGCCAAGGCACAGAAGTACGGCTTGCGAGCCTCGCTTAAACAAGGAGTTGCGGCTCAGCATCAGTCACCCGCTCCCACCGGCTGCGCCTGCACCCGAGCGGGCGCGGTCACGCGAACCGGAACAGCATTCGGGATCAGCGCAATGACGGTGCCGATGATCATGACCCAGACACCCACCCAGATCCACATCACCAGCGGATTAAGGTGCACCTTGATGATGGGGCGCCCTGTATCCTGGTTGAGCCCTTCGTAAACGAGGTACAGGTCTTCTTTAAAAGAAGAACGATTCGCGACTATGGTGGACGTCTGTTGGCTGGCCTTGAAGAAGCGCCGCTCGGGATACAGCGTGTCGATCTGCTTCCAGCCCTTGAAAACGTCGATGATGGCCCACTCGCTGGCAAAGTTAGGCTTGTCTTCCTGCGTATAGGAACGGCAGACCAGCGTGTACGTGCCGATGGCCATCTTATCGCCGTAGCCCATTTCTTTTTCTCTTTCCTGATTGAAGGCAGCGCCGGCGAAACCGATCATGATCACAATTACGCCGAAATGGACGATATAACCACCGTAACGGCGCGTATTGCGGTGTGCCAGTTGCACCATCGAGGCGAAGAGGTTCTGTCCTGTATGGCGTCCGATCACGCGGCCGCCGCGGATGAATTCCGAAATCACGGTGAGAGCGACCAGCACGGAAAGCGAGATGGTCATCACCGAGTAGAGGTAAGAGATGTCCTTCCATGGCCGCATGCCGAATGCGGTCAGCAACAGGGCCGTTGCGAGCGCGCCAATCGCGGGCCACAGGAAGTTGCGCTTAAGACTCTCGACTGAAGTCTTGCGCCAGGCGAGCAGCGGACCAATCGCTGTGAGCAACAACAACAGCAGGGCCACCGGCACGTTTACGCGATTGAAGAATGGCGGACCGACAGTCACCTTGGTCCCCTGCACCCATTCAGAAAGCACCGGAAAAAGCGTGCCCCAGAGCACTGTGAAGCAGGCGACCAAGAGGAGCAGGTTGTTGAATAAGAAACTCGACTCACGCGAGACCAGCGATTCCAGCTTGTGCTCACTCTGCAGATGAGATCGGTTCTTCACGAAGAAGAAGACACAAACGGCAAATGTGAGTGCGAGGAATGAGGTGAACCAATCGCCAATAGACGATTGGGCGAAGGCGTGCACGGAACTGACCACGCCGCTGCGCGTGAGAAATGTACCGAAGATCGAAAGCAGGAACGTGGAGAAGATCAGCCACATGTTCCAGATTTTCAGCATGCCGCGTTTTTCCTGCATCATCACGGAATGCAAAAACGCCGTGCCGGTCAGCCACGGCATGAGCGACGCGTTTTCCACCGGGTCCCAGCCCCAGTAACCTCCCCAGCCAAGCACGGAATAGGCCCAGTGCGCACCGAGAAAGATGCCACAGGTGAGAAATCCCCAGGTCACCATGGTCCAGCGGCGGGTGATGTGGATCCACTTTTCACCGGGGTAACGCATGACCAGAGCCGCCAGCGCGAAGGCAAATGGCACGGTGAATCCCACATAGCCCAGATACAGCATGGGCGGGTGAATGACCATCTCCGGATATTGCAGTAGTGGGTTGAGTCCGTTGCCATCCTGCGGCAGCGAGCCTTGCATCACCGCGAAGGGATGCGCGGCAAAATTCAGCAGGAGAAGAAAGAAGACCTGGACGCACGCAATGATGACCGAAGCGTGCGCGAAGAGACGAGGATCATTTTTGTGCCGCAGCCGCAGTACTAATCCATAGCTGGCCAGCAGTAAGGACCAAAACAGCAGCGAGCCCTCTTGACCGGACCAGAGAGTAGCGAATTTGTAGGGCGCAGGCAGGTCACGATTGCTGTGGTGGAAAATGTAGGCGATGGAAAAATCGTCATTGAACGCTGCGGTAACCAGGACGACAGCCGCCAAGACAACGGCGGCAAACGTGGCGATGCCCGCACGGCGTGCCGTTTCGCTCAGTCGCTCGGAGCCGGGGCCACGTCGCAGCAGCGCGATCAGCCCTGCCACCACGGAATAAACGCTCAGGGCAAGAGCAAGCAGAAGTGAAAAGCTGCCTATCTGTGACATGGGGGAACCCTGCGTATTTTTTCAGAAACACTGAATATAAGCAACTTCGGGGCCAAACAGGAGGTTGTTGAACCCGCCCAAAATTGTGTCTGTTTTCGAAAGTATGCCCGCTCCCAACCCGGCGAGGCGAACGTGAGGCCGACCCATGCGTTCCCTGCGGACACAGTTTCCGCAGAAAGAAAACATGCTTCGCGGACACGCAACTCTCTCAGATTGTGATCGATGAGCAGCACTTCAGGCACGGGAATTCCGATTGGACTAGCAGGCCCTTGTGTAAAAGAAAAGGCCTGCTGCCACCGGGCGCCTGGAGTTCACGGCCTATGCACTCTGTTGCTGGCTGTAACGGGAGAGAAGCTCGCGCTCAGCTACCAACCAATCTTCGTGCTCGCGACCCGGCTCGCACCCCCGCTGTTCATAGAGTTCGTAAGCGCGAAGACGGATTTCTTCTTCCAGATTGATCGGGATTACGTTCTGTTTTGAATCAGATGCGAGTTGTAGGTCGGTAGCGGGCGTTTGCTTGGCGCGGGTTTTGCCTCCGTTGCTGCGTGGGTTCTTTGCTCTAGCCATGATCGATACTCCTCACAACTGCCTAAATTAAGTAATGGATCGAATTGATGGATAAGCCACATGCACGCTTCCCTCAAAGGTACGTGGAGGGCTCAATCCAACTTGTGGCAGATGATAGAACTAATATAAACTAGAGAGCTGTGGATTGGGACTACAGCGGAAAAAAATGTAGGGAGTGAGAAGTATGATTCCTAGTGAACTTGAGCAGTATCAGCCACTTATTGGTTGGTGGTTGCGGGCTTTAATGGAAATCGTGCGAAGTGGTTTCGGCGCCAGTCACAGATAGGGGCAGCACACGCTCAGCCTTCACCGAAATAACATTGTCCTGATTTTGCAGGATGCCTTCGATCAGCAGGAAGCGCTCTGAAGTCACCAGCATACGATTTTTCTGCAGTAGGTCGGGCGTGACGATGGCATTAGCAATGCCAGTTTCGTCCTCCAGGCTAAGGAAGACAAAACCATGTGCGGTTCCGGGACGCTGGCGGGCGATGAC
>QIAR01000060.1 GCA_003225595.1 Acidobacteriota bacterium
AATGATCGCTACTCTTACCCCACAAGCTCTTATCCGACGAACCGGGAGCCGCTCATGAGCGAGCAGAGTGGGGACATGCGGGCTCTGGTCGAGCAGATCGCCAAAGGGCTGGTTGATGAGCCAGATCAGGTTTCGGTGAATCAGGTCGACGGCGAAACCACGGTGCTCGAACTCAGGGTGGGATCGAACGACCTGGGCAAGGTCATCGGCAAGCAGGGACGCACCGCGCGGGCCATGCGCACGCTCTTGGGAGCCGCAGGCATGAAATTCCACAAGCGCTTCACACTGGAGATCCTGGAATAGATTTCCTCAGGAGAATCTGGAATAGGCGACGAGTTCATTACCCTCGGCCGTGTCATCAAGACGCAGGGACGTAAGGGCGAAGTTGCCGTCGAGCTGCACACTGCTATCCCGGACAGATTCCGGGCGGGCATGCGGATATTCGCGCTGGCGGAGGATAATTCCCGGCGCGAGTTGGAAATCGAAGAACTCTGGCCACACAAGGGATGGCTGATTCTTAAGTTTCGCGGCGTCGATTCGATTTCCGACGCCGAAGCTTTCGTACGCAGCGAAGTGCAGGTGCCGCGCAGCGAGCGGGCCCCGCTTGAGAGGGGTTTGACCTACGTCAGCGATCTGATCGGTTGCGTGCTCTTCGATGGCGAGCGTGAGATCGGCAGGATCGAAGATGTACGGTCTGGCGCCGGTGAAGCGCCGCTGCTGATCATGCGCAAAGGGAAAGAAGAATATGAGATTCCGTACGCTGAGGCATACCTTACGGGCGTAGAGGTGGGTCGCAAAGTGATTCGCATGGCGCTCCCTGAAGGTATGCTCGAGGTCAACGCGCCGCTGACACCAGAAGAGAAGCGGCATCAAGCGGGAGGAGAAGGCAAAAGGCGAAGGAAGTGAATTGCTTCGTGTTCCTAAGTGCCCTTCGTAGTTAGTGCTTTTTCAGATCGGCGATGAAGATCGACATCTTAACGATCTTTCCAGATTTCTTTCACGGACCGCTGGATTACGGTATTATCCGCCGGGCTCGCGAAAGCAGCTTGGTGACAATCGAAGTTCACGACCTGCGGGCGTTTGCTCATGACCGGCACCGCACCGTGGATGACCGCCCTTTTGGCGGCGGCGAAGGTATGGTCCTGAAGCCGGAACCGATCTTTGAGTGTGTTGAGATGCTGAACGTGACGCCCCGCGGCCAGCGCATGGCACAGCGATCGACGGAATCGATCATATTGCTTTCCGCGCAGGGCCAGCGCTTTGATCAGAACGTGGCGCAAGAACTGGCTGCGTTGGAGAGAATCATCCTGATCTGCGGACGCTACGAAGGTGTGGACGAGCGTGTGAGCGATTTTCTTGCCGACCGGGAGATCTCAATCGGCGACTACGTGCTTAGCGGTGGTGAACTTGGTGCCGCCATAATCCTGGACACTGTCACGAGGCTCATTCCAGGTGCCGTAGGAAATGAAGCTTCGACGCAGCAGGAGTCGTTCACCATGCAGGCTGAGCTAAAAGGCGATGGCCCCACTTCCACCTGCGCGTCCGGAGGGTTGCTGGATTACCCGCATTACACACGGCCCGCCGACTTTCGCGGAATGGCGGTGCCAGAGATCCTGGTCTCCGGCAACCACGATGGGATCCGCCTTTGGCGGCGTCGAGCCGCACTGGAAAAAACCATGCGAAATCGTCCCGACTTGCTGAACTGGGCTGCGCTCAGCGAAGAAGACAAGCAATTGCTCGCCCAGATCACGGGCAAGAAAATCACAACGAAGGAATCAGATCATGACGAACCTGATTATTGAAAAGCTCCTGGCCAGATCGAAGCGCACCGACATTCCAAACTTCGCTGCAGGCGACACCGTGCGCGTACACGTAAGAATTAAGGAAGGCGATAAGGAGCGTCTGCAGGCCTTCGAAGGCGTGGTCATCTCCCGCACGCGCGGCCCGCAAGCCAGCTTCACTGTGCGCAAGATAAGCTTCGGCCACGGCGTGGAGCGTATCTTCCCCATAGACTCCAAGGTGATCGACAAGGTGGAGTTGCTGCGATCTTCCAGGGTTCGCCGCGCGAAACTGTATTACCTGCGGAGTCTAAGGGGCAAGGCTGCCCGCCTGCGCGACGCCGAGTAAATGCAGGCTGGTAGGACTGGCCTAAGAAATCTCTGGGCTATTTCAGAAATCCAGCATTTCGAATTTCAGATTTTCTGGTAAGTCGTTGCTTTCTGACAGTCTGCTGAGTAGGTACTGTAGCAGGGGGCGGTCCCCTCTCCGGATTTCAAAGAATTCGATACCCATTCCCGGTCCCTGTGCGGCGTGTCGCACCTGTCCCTTGAACGTGACATCGCACTGCTCGATGTTCAGGATCAGCTTCAAATCAGTACCCGGTGATAACAATCGTTTTGCGTTGACGCGACAGCCGAACTCGGAGATCTGTTTGAGATGGCCTTCAACTCTTGCAGATTTCGGCCCCTGAACCAGATGTGCCAGGCCTCGCGCATCAAAGCGGGAGGTGCGCCGGTTCTCAGGCTGGTTCCCATTTCCACGCTTTCGGAAAGCAGGTCTGTATTTCTTCAGGATTTTGTTGTATAGCTCCTCGGTCTCCCGCAGCTCGTCCTCCCAGAGGATTTTCTCATCCTCAATGCACTCGATCCCGAACTGGCCGCGCAGGTCGGAGTCGGCGTCCCCGACCCATACCACCCTGCAGAGCGCCTTAGTTTTGCCGCGCTCCACGCTAATGGTTTCCCCGATGCGTAGAGTGCGCAGGCTGGCAACGCGCGCCCCTCGAGAATGGATGTCATACGTGCACGCCACGCTCAGGGCGCTCCGCGAGCCATTCCCGCCATGGGTGAGACGAATGGGAAGGGCCACGTGGACCCGCTTATCGAATCGGTCCTGGGTTTTTTTCCGCTCGAATTCTAGATTCAATTGTTGACCTCATTACTCCGGTCGGTGACCCGAAGTTACCAATCCCAAGTTACTAAGGTCTCTGTTGGATTGGCAATTTACTCTTGTACCCAAAGTGGCGGTTACCTTCGTGGAGTACCTCTTGGGCCCAAAAAGTACCCTCGATGTGCTATTGACAAGCTGTTGGAGACCGCAAATCGCTCGAATGGCTCAGCGTGGCGGCGAATGATATTCCCTCATAAAGTGAATTCGCTCTTGCGCGAACTCTCACTCTCGGCGAAGATTCTTTTATCTTCCATCAGTGCCTGCCGAGACGAAACTCGCGCCCGAGAGACCACTTTCACCGTCGGCAGCCAAGCTGCGCCTGCTGAAGAAACTTCGCTGCACGCTTCGCTTTGAGAAAAAGGCTCGGGAATGCGGCGCCCATCTCGTGGCGGGTGTAGATGAGGTCGGACGCGGCTCTCTTTTCGGTCCGGTGGTTGCGGCCGCCGTGATTCTCGACGCGACATATCGCATTCGCGGACTGCGCGATTCTAAGCTGCTCTTACCCGAGCGCCGCGAGCAATTGGCCGAGCGCATACGCGCGCACGCCATCGCCATCGCGGTTGCGGCCGTGGATGCGGCGCGCATAGACCAGATCAACATCTATCACGCTTCGCGCCTCGCCATGCGCGAAGCTGTTTCGCGGCTCTCACCGGCTCCAGACTACCTGCTCATCGACGCTCTGCGGCTCGACTGTGAGCATCCGCAACGCTCGATCATTCACGGTGACGCGCTCTCGGCCTCGATTGCCGCCGCATCGATCATCGCTAAAGTTGAACGCGATCGTTTGGTCAGAGAGTGGGACCCGGTGTTCCCCATGTACGGCCTTGCCTCCAACAAGGGCTACAGCACTCCGCATCACATTGCCGCCTTGCGCCAGCATGGCCCCTCTCCTTTGCACCGCCAGTCCTTTGCGCCGGTTTGGAACGCAGCTGGCCCGCAGGAAGTCCTCGGCTTCATGCTGGAGGAGGCTGCGGAAGTAGCCGAAGAACAACTCGACGAGACAGCCATTTAGCTTGGACCAATGAAGTGGGATCGATCCAGGGGTGGCAAGAAAATACGTACGACAGCCACCCTCGGTCGGGGTCCCTGTCACGCCCGATTTTCGCTTGACAGGGTGATCAGCTGTCCGGCCCAGCGCAGCTCGGCGCCACTGCACGATACAATCGCCTCATGCTGCGCATGATGTGCATTACCGCACACCCCGATGATGAAGCCGGCGGCTTCGGCGGCTCTCTGCGTCTGTACCGTGACCGCGGAGTGGAAACCTCCGTTATCTGCCTCACTCCCGGACAGGCTGCCAGTCACCGCGGCGGCGCCAAAACTGATCAGGAGTTAGCTGCCCTGCGGCGCAAAGAGTTCGCTGCCTCCTGCGAGATCCTGCAAGTCGGGCGGGGGATTGTTCTTGACTATCCGGACGGGCAACTCCATCGTCTAGACCTGTACAAGGTGGTCTATGAACTCACATTATGCATCCGCGAATACCGCCCCCACATTCTGCTGACCTTCGCTTCCGAGGGTGGCGTCACCGGCCACATGGACCACTCCATGGCGTCCGTCTTTGCCACGCTCGCTTATCACTGGGCCGGACGTAACAACCGCTATCCGGACCAACTCAAGGACGGCCTCACACCGCATCGCGTCCAGAAACTCTATTATGGGACGGCCAATTTTACCCTTCCCGATCGCCCGGCGATTTCTCTTTCGCCAGCAACCACAATCATCGAAATCGGCGAGTACCTGGACATCAAGATCCAGGCGTTCCGCGCCCACGCCAGCCAGGCACCGCTATTTCAGCTTTTTGAACGGCACGTTGCTCGCCGTGGCCGGCAGGAATTGTTCCACCTCGCTGCTACGATGGATCCAAGCATGATGATCCAAGAGACCGATCTTTTCGTCGGGGTGAAGGATGAGTGAGGATCAAAAACTGTTGCTGGGAAAGGAGACGACTTCCAGCCGCCCCCCCAACGAACTACCGCGGCTTAATAATTTCCCCCAGCGTATCCGGCTTGGATTCATCCCGCACCAGATGCGGATACTTCTCCCCGCCGTGATAATCGAGCTTGAACGTTTTGTAGTAGTCGGTGTTCTCGACGATTAATTCGAGCGGCGCCGAGCCATTCGTTCCCGCCTTCAGAGCGTCGCGCAGAACATCGTCTGAGAAGCGGCGCCCATTCACCGCCACGACTTTCATGCCGGGACCGATGCCGGCCTTCGCCGCAGGCATGCCCTCAATGGTGTCAACGATGCCGCCGTCACCGTGGAGCAACAGGCCAATTGAGTAACTTGCGTCTAGTTCCGTGTGGTCCTGTTCCCACGCTTTCATCTGCTCCGATCGAGTGTCATCGTAGACGAGTTTCCAGCCACTGCCCGCGATTCCATCCAATGGAGCACCCGGCCCATGGTTCGTCAGCCGTTCCGTCCAGAAGCGGCGCCAGTCATACGGTGCAACCCGATTCAGCGTGTTTACCACATCGTCGAAAGTGTAAGTCTTCACTGCAGGCGGCCCGCTCTGTCCGCCGTGAAAAAGATGACAGAAGTCGTCCATCGATTTCTTGTTCTGTGTCTGCTGCCGGATGATCACATCCACCCACAGCCAGTTCAGGACATCTTCATCGTAGTAATCGAGAGGCCGCCGCCACGATTCCCACTGGGGTGGTGCTCCCTGCATTGCGGGTACGCCGTCCGCTGTATCTTGCAGGTTGCGCCAGGTGCGTCCCGGGCGATGGTCGAGCTCCGCCGCGATCACTGCGAGCGTATCGCGAAACTGCTCCGGGGTCCTGACTCCGCTACGCGCACTCAAGAGATCCCCCAGATAGGACGTCAATCCCTCGTACACCCAGAGGAGGTCGGTCTGCATGGGTTCCTCGTAATCCGGCGTGGTCAGGTCCGCCGGACGTCGATATTTGCCGTTCCACGAATGCACATACTCGTGCGTCAGCAGTCCGGCCTCCAGCAGCCGTTTCGCCGAGTCAATCATGGTGCGCTCATCCACCCGGCTGTCATTCGATTCGTGATGTTCCAGTCCGAAATGCGCTACGTGATCGCTTAGGCTATAGAGGAAGTGGTAATCACGGAAATGCTGCGCGCCGAAAAGCCGCTTGGCCTGCTCGGTCAGGCTCTTGTAATGGTCGAGCACCTCCTGTGGCGCGTCCAAAGCAGCTGCGCTGTCGGCCGCAATGTCCATCTCCTGGTGTGGATTCTCTGCTAGCGGCACCACGCGCAGGTATTCGCCTGCGATTACCGGGGAATCCACCAGCGTGGTCAGCGATGCCGGCTTGAACTTGATCTCGGCACCCGACTGTGAGGCTACTGGTAGCGGCGTGCCGAACTTCCACCCCGCGGGCAGCCGCAGGCTGGCTTCGTAAGTGAGATCATCAGACGTCGGACCCGCGGGATAGATCAGCATCGTGTTCCAATTCACCACTGTCATCTTGTCTGTGGCCGAGGCACCGCCGGTGTAGATGCCCCCGGGACCCGCAGGCGAGATGAAATCCAGCGACGCGTCGACGCTCGAAGCCCCGGCTGGAACTTCCACGTGGATCGTCCAGCCGTCCAGCAGGTCGCGCCGCCATTTCAAAGTCTGACCATTAGCGGTGAACTTCAGACCGGCGAGATCCTGGATCGGCCCCGTGGGCCCGTGTTCGCCCGGAATCCACTTCGGGTAGTAGAGCGTGAGCGTGCCTGGGCTCGCCGGGATCTTGAGTTGAGCGTGAAAGATTTTTCGCGGCGCTTCGCTGGCATCGACCGCCAGGCTGATTGTCGGCGCATGCGGCTGCGGCCACGCGGCACTTGAAAGCAGAAACATGAAAGCGAGACAGAACAGCACACGAAAACGGGAGGGATTCATCTAGGCTCCTTGCCGTACTGCATGACTCCGGCCGTAGCCGGGAAACTCACGAATATAGCAGCCCGATATGGAAGCGTCACGTGGAACGGCACTGAGGTTGCTTAGAACTGAGAGCTGACGGCTGAGAACTGAGAGCGACGGCTGAGTTGACGGCTGAGAGCTACCCCTCTGCTATGATTTTTCTCGTGTCCACCCAATCTCATCGCGGCCGCTTGATCACCTTCGAAGGCCTTGATGGTTGCGGCAAGAGCACGCAACTAGAGAAACTCGCCAAAGCGCTGCGCGCTGACGGCTTCCCGATTACTGTCACCCGCGAACCCGGCGGCACCGCTATGGGAGAAAAAATCCGTAACCTGCTGCTCGACAGCGCAACTGCCGGTCTTTCGCCGCTGGCCGAACTGGCACTCATGTTTGCTTCACGCGCCCAGCACCTCAAGGAGGTGGTCCAGCCTGCACTCACTGAAGGACGTATCGTGCTCTGTGACCGGTTCACTGATTCCACCGAGGCATACCAGGGCGGAGGCCGCAAAATCGGCATCGAGCCAGTGCTGGCATTGCACAAGATTGTCTGCGGAAACCTGCAACCGGATGTCACGATTCTGATGGACTCGGACGTCAGCGCGAGCGTGGAGCGCGCCCGCCGCCGCAATGTGGCACGCGCTTCGGACGGCAGTCGTGAGAAACATGACGAGAACCGATTCGAGCAGGAAAGCCGCGCCTTCTTCGGCCGCGTGCGACAAGCGTACCTGGCAATTGCGGCCCGCGAACCAGAACGCGTTTCCTCGTAGACGCCCGTGGCACCCCGGAAGAGACACACGCGCGCATCCTGGAGGTCGTCAGGCGCAAGCTGAAGTCGGCACCGAAAACTGGCTGATTTCATCACAAAGGCACGGAGCAGTACCTTTTCTTTTCCCGGTACGCTAACGTCGGGATCCCATTCTCTGTGTTTCCTAACAACTGCTTGAAGCGTCGTGGAAGGCTTCAAGAACCGCGGAAGGGCACGGCTTCAGCTGGGCCATAGGAGTTGGTTAAAATGATAGCTATTCGCAGGTCCCCATTAGGTTGTTGACCCCAAAATCGACACGGTAGAGGTAGGAACGGATGCTGAGTGCCTTGTGGGGATTACTTCTGTTTCGTGCCATGATACTGCCCACCAATGTACAGACATTGCATGAGCATTGTCGCAGGCCAAAGAAAGGGACTATGTCCCTACGCGGTCCTTGGTCTGGAATGAGCCTGTTCTTGTCGGATAATACGACACACATTCCGCGTCGACCCATCCCGTGTGGGATAATGAGATGCTGCTGGGTTGGGAGTCATTTCAATTTCAGCGGCATCAAATTAACGTGAGCAAAGAACAGTTCTTTTTTCAGCACTACGGACTTACTCATAAAGATTTGGAACGGTATCTTGCGGCGGCCCTCTCGGCTGGCGGTGAATACGCCGATCTTTATTTCGAGTACCTCACTTCCACAGCGCTGATGGTCGATGAGTCGATGCTGAAATCCGCATCGCAGGGGATTTCCGCGGGCTGCGGAGTACGCGTCGTCGCCGGCGAACGCACAGGATACGCTTACACCGACGATCTTTCACCGCAGCGCATTCTGCACGCCGCGCGCACGGCAGCGCTGATTGCCAGTGGTCCTGCCAAAACTCCTGTGGTTGGTTACCAGGAAAAACAGGCACGCAGCTTGTACCCGGTGACGCTGCCCTCCGTGGACGCCGAAATCACCGCGAAAGTCGAACTGGTGATGCGCGCCGACAAGGCTGCCCGTGCCCGCGACCCGCGGATCAAGGAAGTCCGCGCCAGCTACAGCGATGAATTGCGAAACATTTTGGTGGTTGCTTCTGATGGCACGTTCGCCGAAGACTCGCAGCCGCTGGCTCGCCTGAATGTCTCCTGTATCGCCAAGACCAAAGACGGCGTCTCTGGCCGGGGCAATGCCGGAGGCGGTGGGCGTGTGGCTCTCGACTTCTTTTTCGGAGAAAAGAATCCGGAACACTTCGCGAAAGAGGCGGCGCGACAGGCTATTCTGCAGCTTGATGCGCGAGAGGCTCCGGCGGGCGAGATGGAAGTTGTTCTCGGTCCAGGCTGGCCGGGCGTGCTGTTGCACGAGGCCGTTGGCCATGGCCTGGAAGCTGACTTCAATCGCAAGAAGACGTCAGCTTTCGCTGGCCTTGTGGGTAGGCGCGTAGCCAGCGAGAAGTGCACGGTAGTCGATAACGGAACCCTGCCTTGGCGGCGCGGTTCGCTGAATGTGGACGATGAAGGCGAGCCCACCCAACACACGACGCTGATTGAAAAAGGAACTCTGAAAGGCTATCTGAGCGACAAACTCTCCGCGCGTCTGATGGGCATTGCCGATACCGGCAACGGGCGGCGTGAGAGTTATGAGCACATCCCCATGCCGCGCATGACGAACACTTACATGCTGCCGGGGGATGATGATCCGCAGGACATCATCCGTTCGGTGAAGCACGGCGTCTATGCTGTGAACTTTGGCGGTGGGCAGGTGGATATCACGAACGGGAAATTTGTGTTCTCCGCCTCTGAAGCCTATTTGATTGAAGATGGCCAGATCACGGCACCGATCAAAGGTGCTACGCTGATCGGCAATGGGCCCGACGTGCTGACTCGCGTCTCAATGGTCGGTAACGATCTGAGACTAGACGAAGGCGTCGGCACCTGTGGCAAGGACGGACAAGCCGTACCCGTAGGCGTAGGGATTCCGACGATTAAGATCGATCGCCTGACCGTGGGAGGAACGGCAAAAAAGGAAGCCGGAAGCTTCATGCAGTAAAGGAGACACAGAGGGATTTCCGATTTTCGATTGCAACTCGTCATACGCTCGAATTTCAATATCCAGATTAAGCTTTGACCAAGAAGTCCTCCGTGTCTAAGTGCCTCTGCGCCTAATTAAAACTTGATGACCGATTCAACTCTCGAAGCTCAAAGCCCGAAACTCGAAACTGATCTCAAAGAAATCGCGGCTGACGTAGTTCGCCGCGCTATGGCCGGTGGCGCCACCGCGGCTGAGGCCGTTGTGCGCGAAGGCGATGAGTTCTCCGCTCTCGTACGGCTCGGCCAGATTGAAACTCTGAAAGAGTCCGGCTCCAAAGCTATCGGCGTGCGCGTGTTCTTCGGCCAAAGTGCGGCCAGCACCTACTCCAGCGACTTTTCTCGCGAAGGGATCGAGTGCATGGTGAAATCGGCTCTGGAGCTGGCGAAAGTCACTTCGGAAGATCCGTATGGCGGGATTCCCGAGCCGTCGCAGCTCGGCTCCCTTCCCGGCGATCTCGATCTTTATTACGAAGACGTCTACTCGCTCCCCGGTGCGGAGCGCATCGACTACGCACGGCGGGCGGAAAAAGCCGCGCTCGATTTCGATCCGCGCATCAAAAATTCGGAAGGCGGTTCGTTTGACGCCGCCACGGGACACAAAGTCTTGGCGAACTCCCACGGTTTTGTAGGCGAATATCGCCGCTCGTATTGTTCGGTGGCTGCGGTGCCGATTGCTCAATCCGAAGATGGCGGCATGCAGCGCGACTACTGGTTCTCGGTCGCGCGCAGCCTCAGCCGTCTTGAGCCTGCTGAGCAGGTGGGGAAAATTGCTGCTCAGCGCACGGTTCGTCGTTTGGGGGCGCGCAAAGCAAAAACCGCGCAGGTGCCGATCGTCTTCGATCCCATGGTGGCCAACTCCATTCTCGACCATATTTTTGAAGGCGTGAACGGCGATTCGGTGTACCGCGGCGCTTCCTTCCTGGCAGGAAAATTGGGCCAGAAGATCGCGGGTGACAACGTAACAGTGATTGATGATGGCACGATGCCCGGCGGTTTCGGAACCAGCCCATTTGATGGAGAAGGCGTTCCCACTCGGCGCACGGTCGTGATTGAGAATGGCGTGCTGAAGTCATACCTGCTGAACACCTACACAGCAAAGAAGCTCGGCTTGCAGACTACCGCTAATGCCTCACGTGGGCTCGCCGGAACTCCCGGGATTGGTCCCGGCAATTACTTCCTGCAGCCAGGAACGAAGACTCCGCAACAAATCATCGCCGGAATTGGGGAGGGTCTTTACGTAACGGAATTCCTCGGTCACGGGGTCAACCTGGTCACCGGCGATTATTCGCGAGGCGCTTCTGGATTGTGGATCTCGGGCGGCGAACTTACCTTTCCTGTCGAAGAAATCACCGTAGCGGGCAACCTGAAACAAATGTTCTTCAACATCTCAGAACTCGGTAACGATCTTGAGTTCCGCGGCGCCATGGCGTGCCCGACTATCCGCATCGATGGGCTCACCGTCGGCGGAGAGTAGGACTTAATCGCGAATTATTTCGATAGAAACGGAGCACGGAGAAAGGAATTATCCATATGGGCACGAGTTACAGCGCGGCAACCGGCCGGATGGTTCCACATCAGATGGTGACCACTCAGTTTGAACTCGATGGGTATCGCGTCGTGCGGACTCTCGGAGTAGTGCGCGGCATTACAGTCCGCTCACGATCAATCTTCGGCACCATCGGCGCCGGGCTACAGACCCTCGTCGGCGGCAACATCACCCTGCTCACGAACCTTTGTGAAAAGACCCGCGCAGAGGCCTTCGACCTCATGCTTGAGCACGCGGCGGAGTTGGGAGCCAACGCCGTCGTCGGTGCGCGTTACGATGCCACTGAGATCATGCAGGGCGTCACTGAAGTCCTGGCGTACGGGACGGCGGTAGTGGTTGAGCCCGGAAAATAGCTGAACGCAGCGCAGTGACAAGTTCAGCGCCCGCATCTATTGGATGGGCCGCTGTCCTCGCAGAAATCACGTCAGCAACCTCCCCAGCGTCTTCCGCCGGCATTCAATGCTTGGGCGTGGTGTTTAAAAAAAATAAAAGAGAGGATCCCTCCCGTTGGAAGGCGAAAGGGTCCCCTCTTAACGTGGTCAGCAAAGCAGTTATTTCTCAGGCACTGGCTGGATGTCAGTGATGTGGATCGTGCTGGTGGCCTTGTCGAGGCTTCCGTTCACTTTGACTTGTTTGCCCTCGAACTGTTTGGCCTTGTCCTGATCATCGAGTTGATACGTCATGCTGCCAACTTGGAGCACATACTTGTCGCCAGATTTCACTACGGTTCCGGAAAACGAATTAGACTCCTGGCTTGGGGCTTGCGCG